>DEWM01000029.1 GCA_002363635.1 Caryophanales bacterium UBA3210
CCAAATATTAAAAATGAAGTTACTAGATTAATTGATGTTGATTGGAACCCTAATTATTCTACTAACAACGTTCCAGTTGAACTTGAACTTAGAGCATCTGATAGAGATAACTTATTAATTGACGTTTTAAACACTTTAGCCCAGTTAAAAGTTACTTGCCAAAAGATTGTTTCTAAATTACATAAAGAAAACTTAACTACATCTATTGATATTACTATTAATGTCTCTAATGTAACTGAACTGAATAATATATGTAATGCTTTAATTAACGTTACATCTGTTTTCTCAGTAGAAAGATTAATGCACTAATGAAAAAACCATTTTCAAAAAAATTAAATGAGAATAATCGTTCTTCAAAGAATGGCTCTTCTAATAAGAAAAATCAAAATACCTCAAAAAGAACATCATCTGGTGCTTCTTCTTTTGGTGTTAAAGATAATAAAAAGAAGAATTCAAAACCAGTATTTAATGATAAGAAGAACTCATCACTTAAAACTAAAAAGAATAAAGTTGAAGAACATAAAGCTTATGAACCAGAAGATAAAAAAGCAAAGAAATCTAAAAATTATGCTCCTAGAAAAATTCTTGGACGTCCTTCAAAAAGACAATTTAAAGAAGTACAAGTTAAATTTGGGTCATTCGAATTATTAGATTTCTTACTTGGTAATTTTACTTCTTATTCAAGAAATAACTTAAAATCATTATTATCTAAACAACAAATTTTAGTTAATGGTGCATCAGTTAAACAATATAACTTCATGCTTAAACCAGGTGATATCGTTTCTATTTCACCTTATCCAGTTAGAAAAGATGGAAAGAGAATTTCTAAACTTAAAATCTTATATGAAGATGATGAATTAATCGCGATTGATAAACCTGCAGGATTATTAACCATTGCGGATGATAAAGAAAGAGAAGCAACTGCATATCGTTATATGATGGACTACGTTAGAGAAGAAGATCCTTTAAAACGTATCTATGTAGTTCATAGAATTGATAAAGAAACTTCTGGTGTACTCATCTTCTCAAAAAGTGAAGAACTCCGTGATGCTTTACAAGATAAATGGAATGAACTAGTAGAAACTAGAGAATATATTGCTATCTGTGAAGGTCGTTTTGAAAAGAAAGAAGGTACAAGAATTTCTTATTTACTCCCAACTAAAACTAATTTAATGTATTCATCTCATAAAAGAGGTGACGGTCAAAAAGCAATTACTCATTATGAAGTAATTACTGAAAATGAAGAATATTCATTAGTTAGAGTAAAACTTGATACGGGAAGAAAAAATCAAATTCGTGTTCATATGAAAGACTTAGGTCATATGGTTGTAGGTGATGATAAATATCAATCTAATTTAGACCCAATCCATAGACTTGGTTTACACAATAGAGTATTAGAATTTGATCATCCATTAAAAGCTAATAAACACTTTAAGTTTATCGCTGATACTCCAAAAGAATTTCTCAATTTATTTGGGCTTAAGAGAGTATAATGACAAATTAGTAAATAAATAGTACTTATTTAGTAGATAATTAAACAATTCTATAAAAATAAGTACTTTTGTTTATCTTAATTCGATTGAATAAAATTAAGATACTATTTATAATAGTATTGTTCGATGAAGTAGAGGGTTAAATAACTTCTTATAGAGAGAATCAGTTTGGTGAAAAGATTCAGAAGGAAACTTAACTTGACACTATGGAGAAAGAAGAGTGAAACTAAGTAGCTTTTCGGTTTGTGACCTTATAACTAATTAAAGTGCTAAGAAAATCTTAGAACTAAGGTGGTACCGTGCGAAAGCACCCTTAGGGTACTTTTTTTATTTTTTAGGAGGTATTAAATGGCTAATTATCAACCACAAAGAGGAACTTATGATGCCTATTATGAAGATGCTTTAAATATTGAAAAGATTGAAGGAATCCTTTCATCTTTAGCATCAGTATACGGCTATAATCCTATTATCACACCAATGTACGAATCAACATCTTTATTTGCTCGTTCAGCTGGTGAATCATCTGATATTGTCACTAAAGAAATGTTTAACTTTGTTGATAAATCAGGTAGAGAAATCGCTTTAAGACCAGAACTTACAGCTGGAGTTATGAGAGCGGTTGTTACAAACAAATTATACGCAACAAAAGATTTACCATTAAAACTTTGTTACTGCGGTCCTGCTTTCCGTTATGAAAGACCTCAACAGGGAAGATATAGACAGTTTACTCAGTTTGGTATTGAAACTGTTGGTGTAAATTCTTATTTATCAGACGTTGAAAATATTATGTTTGGTTACAATGCATTACAAATGCTTGGTTTCCCTCATATAATTTTAAAAATCAACTCCATCGGTGATGAAGAAAGTAGAAATAACTATAGAAAAGCATTAAAAGATTTCTTTGCACCAAAGATTGGTTGTATGTGTGATGACTGCAAGAGAAGATTTGAAACAAACCCATTAAGAATCCTTGATTGCAAAGTTGAAGAAGACCAAGAAATTATTAAAGATGCACCAAAGATGAGTGATTTCTTAAATGATTTCTCTAAAGAATATTTTAATAACATCACAACTGAACTTGATAATCTTGGTGTTGAATATGAATTAGATCCTACATTAGTTAGAGGTCTTGATTACTATTCACACGTTGTCTTTGAATACCACTACATTTCAGAAGAAGGTACAAACTTAGGCGCTATTGGTGCTGGTGGACACTATGACAATCTTGTTAAAGAAGTCGGTGGACCTCAATTAAGTTCTGTCGGTTTAGCTTTTGGGGTTGAAAGACTTAACTTATTATTAAAAGAATTATCACCAGATACATACGCTAAAACAGAAATTGATGTTTATGGTATTGCAATTGGTGAAGAAGCTAGAGTAGAAGTTTATCACGCTATGGAATTCTTAAGATCAAATGGTTTTGCCTGTGATATGTCATTTGAAAATAAATCTATGGGTGCTTCATTCAAGATTGCTACTAGAAAAAATGCAAAATTTGCGCTTATTGCAGGTGAAGATGAAATCAAAAATGGTGTCTTCCAAGTTAAAGATTTAAAGAAACAAGAACAAGAAACAGTTAAGGCTGAAGATTTAGCAGAATATTTACAAAACAAAATCGAATTTTAATTAAAAAGAAGGTATTAATATGTATAGAACAAAAAATAATGGAGAATTAAGACTTTCTAATGTCGGAGAAGAAGTCACATTAGTAGGTTGGGTTTCAAAAAAGAGAAACCTCGGTTCATTAGTTTTCATCGATTTAAGAGATAGATATGGTTATACACAAGTCTTACTCGAAGATGAAAAATTCCCAATCACAAAAGAAATTAGAAATGAATATATCATTCAAGTAAAGGGTATCGTTCAAAAGAAAGATGTCCCAAATACAAAACTCCCAACTGGTGAAATTGAAGTTGTTGCAAATGAAGTTAAGATTGTTAACACAGCAGAACAAACACCATTCATTATTCAAGATGATACAGACGCTCTTGAAGATACAAGACTTAAATATCGTTATTTAGACTTAAGAAGACCAATTATGCAAAACTATCTTAAGACTAGAGCAAAGATTGTTAGAGCATGTCACGAATATCTTGACGCAAATGATTTTATTGAAGTTGAAACTCCAGTTTTAACATTATCAACACCAGAAGGTGCTAGAGACTTCTTAGTTCCTTCACGTATGAGAAAAGGTTCATTCTACGCTTTACCTCAATCACCACAATTATTTAAACAAATGTTAATGGTCGCTGGCTTTGAAAGATATTATCAAGTAGCAAGATGCTTCCGTGATGAAGACTTAAGAGCAGACCGTCAACCAGACTTTACTCAAGTTGATATTGAAACTTCATTCTTAAATGAAGATGAAATCTTAACAATGACAGAAGGTTTAATTAAGAAAATCTTCAAAGATGTAAAGGGAATTGACATTAAGACACCATTAAGAAGAATTCCATATGATTACTGTATTGAACATTATGGTTCAGATAAACCAGATACAAGATTTGGTTTAGAATTACATGATGTTAAAGACATTTTATCTAAGATTAATTTTGAAGCATTCCAAGTAGCTCGTGATATTAGAGCAATTGTAATTCCGGGCAAAGCAAAAGAAACTACAAGAAAAGTAATTGATAACCTCAATTTACATGCTAAAAAGTTCGGTCTTAAAGGCTTAACAGTCTTAAAATTTGAAAATTGTGAATTAACAGGTTCATTTACTAAATTCTTTAATGAAGATACTTCTTCTTTACTTGCTAAAGCTCTTGAATTAAAAGAAGATGATTTGGTCTTAATTGCTGCAGGTAATAAGATGAGAGTATGCCCTTGTCTTGGTGCTATAAGAACCGATTACGCTAAGACATTAGGCTTAATTAAACCTGATACATACGATTTATTATGGGTCGTTGACTTCCCATTATTTGACTATAATGAAGATACAAAGGAAATTACTCCTTGCCATCACCCATTCACTCAGCCAAAAGTAGAAGATATTCCAAAGCTAAAAGATCATCCAGAACAAGTTTATGCAGCAGCATATGATATTGTTATCAATGGCTATGAAGCAGGCGGAGGTTCTCTTAGAATCTATGATCAGAACTTACAAAAACAAATCTTCGAATTACTTGGC
This sequence comes from Caryophanales bacterium UBA3210, assembly GCA_002363635.1. Lineage (GTDB taxonomy): Bacteria > Bacillota_I > Bacilli_A > RFN20 > CAG-449 > UBA3210. The sequence goes on from DEWM01000029.1 coordinate 4,624, forward strand.
TTTACAGAAGAAGATATCCAAAGAAAATTCGGCTTCTTTGTTAACGCATTAAAATATGGCACACCTCCACATGGCGGTTTAGCATTCGGTCTTGATAGATGGGCAATGATTTTAGGCGGAACTGAGAATATCCGTGATGTCATTGCTTTCCCTAAAAACTTAAGTGCAGTATGTCCAATGTCTAACGCACCACTCCCAGTCGATGATGCACAACTTGACGACCTCGGCATTCAAGTAAAGGATGAATATAAAGGTAAATAATATGAAATTTTCCTCATACAACCTCAAAAATGACTTATTACAAGCTCTTAATGAACTTGGATATACAGATTTAACTCCTGTTCAAGAAGCAACTTTAGCAAAGGCTTTAAAAGGAAAATCTTTAATCTGTAAATCAGAGACTGGATCTGGAAAAACTCACGCATTCTTAATACCTTTAATTAATAATTTAAATAGA
>DEWM01000054.1:0-5805 GCA_002363635.1 Caryophanales bacterium UBA3210
TTTCTACATCCTTGCTCGATGAAGAAGAAAAAGAAAAATATATTTTAAATCTAAAAAATAGAATTAATCAGTTGAAATAAAGAAATAAGAAATGGTAAACAACCTCATGTTCATTATGACGTTTATCATAAAAAAACTGTTACATCACCAACTAGCAGTGACAAAATTGTCATCGATAAAGTCAATAACTGGTTAAAAAATCGTAAAAAATAAGGAGTTATAAATATGGCAAATAAAGAATTTAAAAACATTGAAGAATTTATCGAAGGATTCACTAGAAATGGTCCTACTCCTGAAAATTACAATTATGATGGTGTAATATGGGGAATGGAATTCCAGTATAAGAATAGAATTTTTAGAGTTACAAGAGATACTATTGGACATGAAAAAGAAATCCGTATTAAATTCAATAAATCAGACAAAGCACATATTCAACTATTTGAAATACCCGTTAACGAATATCCAAATGCCGAGGGAAAAGATTTGAACATGTATTTAGGCATTTTTGACGACGTGAACGACTTGCTTGATAATGGCAAGATAGATGGTGTTTCACTTAGAAATATTATTGCAAGCGACCAAACTGAAATTCTTGCTATTGATTAATAAGAACTTAAATAATTGATAAACGCTCTGATTGGCATTCAGGGCGTATTATTTTTGTCTCAAAAGGTACGCTTTCTGTATTGCATATATTATATTGTAATTGTTAATAAATTTATGTAGTTTTTTATCAGTTGAAAATGTAGGTAATTATCGTAAATACAATCGGTGTTAGGTGACGTGATTACTTTAGGTCTACAAAACTTAACACCTTTTTTTGAAATTTTTATTTCTTAAATGCCACTCCAAATGTCACTTCAAATGTCACTATTGTATTAAATAATACAGATAAAGAAGTGTTAAGATTATTGAAAGAAAAGTCTGAGCAAACTAGAGAAGAAATTGCTTCTAAAATTGGTAAGATGGTTAGAACACTTCAAAGATCACTAGACAAATTAAAAGAAACTAAAAAGATAGCTAGAATCGGAAATAAAAATTATGGTTACTAAGAAGTATTGGAATAAAGTTATTTTAGAAGATGACGATATGATTAAGTTATTTGCAACTGTTTTTTAGAACATTATGAAAAAAACTAATGTTAATTCCTTTATTGGCATGTTAGGCCACACAAGATGTAACACTTTAAATATGCCAAAATGGCACTAATTTTTAATTATGATATGCCAAAATGGCACTTACACATTGAAATACATTGCCACTATGATATAATATAGTTGGTGGTGGTTACTGATATGACACTTAAAGAATTGAGAATAACATTTGGATTAACTCAAGTAGAAGCAGCAAATTCTGTGGGTGTTCCTTTAAGAACATACATAAGGTATGAATCTAATCCGGATGAGTCTAATTTAAAATATCAAAAGATTGTAGAATTGTTAAAAGATAAATATGAAATTACTGAAACAAAGGGAATTTATTCATTTGATAAGCTGAAAATTATCCTATTAAATGTAATAGAAAAATATAAAGATGAAATATCTTTTTGTTACTTATTTGGATCATATGCAAAAGGTTATGCAAAAGATGAAAGTGATGTAGATATTTGCATTAATACTACACTTACTGGAATTAAATTTGTTGGATTAGTTGAAAATTTTCATCAGGCATTAAATAAAAAAGTAGATGTTATTAGATTTAGTGATTTAAAAGATAATTTAGAATTAATTAATGAGATAATGAAGGATGGAATAAAGATATATGGATAATATTATATTGGCCAAATATTAGATGATATTAACAAAATAATAAAATACACTAATAATGTTTCGTATGATGATTTTATAGATGATGAACAATTAATAGATGCAATATTATTTAGGCTAATTCAAATGACGGAAAATATAAAAAAATTGTCTACTAATTTTAAAGAAAAGTATTATGAGATTAGTTGGAATGATATTGTTGGATTTAGAAATAGAATTGTTCATGATTATGGAAAAACAGATTATACAATTGTTTACGAAGTAGTTTCTAACGATATTCCAAACTTAAAAGAAGTATTATTAAAAATCAAGTGATTTGGAAAAAATTGAAATTAGAAAATACACAAAAGATTTAATCCCTGATGTAATAGATTTTGAAAAAAGATTGCAAGAGGAAGACAATTTTTTGTGCTTTTTATTACTTAATTATACCGATAAAAAAACAATAAAAAATTAATAGCAAATATAAAAAAATATTTACTATAAAAATGATTAATAGTAATATTTTCTTGTTGAAAAAGAAAGAAGAAAAATATCTATGAAAACTGAAGACGAAGGTGAATACCTTAAAGGTACACTTGAAAAAGATAACTTAGATCAAATAGAAAATATCTATAATGAACTAAATACAAAACAAGATAAGTTTTGTAATACATTTAATATCCACTGCAAAAAGAACTGCGGAGAATGCTGTAAACACTTTTACCCTGACGTAACTAGACTAGAAGCTTTATACGTCGCATACGGGCTAATTAAAGATAATAAAGTAGATTTGGCGTTATCTTTATTTGATGAATTTGAGAAAGAAGGTAAATTTGACCATTGTCCTTTTTATAATGATGAAGTTCATTGTTCTATTTATACAATTAGACCTTTAATTTGTAGATTATTTAATGCTGCAGCATCTACTGATAAATTAAATAAACCTGTATTTAGATCATGTAAATATAATGATTCTAAATATTGCAGGAATAATGATGATTTTAAAGTTCATCAAGAAGATGTTATTACAATGGAAGAATTTGGAGAGATGGTACAAAGTATTGATACATCTAGTAATCTTCCAGAAGACTTTATTCCTGCAGTGAGAAAAGCTATTGCAAAATTACAATTTATTATTGATTTAAAAAAACAGAGTGAATAATAAAAGTGTTGGGTACCCAATAATGTGCCTCTTTTTGTTTATTCAATAGTAATTCCGTTTAATAAGCAGTTAAAGATTTGTTCTTCTTTATATGTTAAATGATTATCTTTTTCACAGATACATATACCAATAGTAACCGCTTTATATCTAATAGAGATATCCATTAATCTTAATAATTTAATTAATGAATTGATTCTATTTATATCGTTACCTCCATTCATTAGTAATGAAAATTCTTCTCCAGTATATTCTTTATCCATTAATTTAGAGATATAGATTCTTTTTTCATCTGTTAGATGAGAAGGTAAATAACTATATATAGATAATAAATAGATAAAAAGAATAGTGCCTTGTTCTTCTCCTGCATATTGGATGAAATATGATAAAACTTCTTTGGTATATGCTTTGGCCATAGAGAGACGCTTATCTTTATCATTTATAAATATTTGTCTTAATAATTCATTTAGATTCATAACATAGTTATTATACAAATATAATTTTAATAAAAGAAGATTATTAACAAAAAGAGAAGCATTGCTGCTCCTCTTACATATTAGAATCTATGATTAATTGCGTTTAAGACTTCTGCGTCTTGGATTTCTTTTCTTAAACCTAGATCAAGCTTTGCTTTGATTTGACGAGGTGTTTCTTCACATCCTCCAAGAATCCATTCGTAGGCAATACCGAATGTACCACCTGCGACGAATGCTTTCGCGTATGATGATTCGGACATTTCACCTTTTACTCCTCCGAATTCATTAAACATTACTTTAACGATTGTAGAATCAAGACCTTGTCTATGTAATGTTAGGAAGTAGTTTTTGTAATGGTACATACAGTTTAAGAATGCTAGTCCGTCTTGTGCGGCTTCATCTGGGTATTGGTCTTTATATTTTGCCCATTCTACATGTCCTAGATAGAGTAAGAGCTTTTCTCTATCATTATCATAATAACGATAATATGAAGTTCTACCAAAGCCTGCTTTTAAACAGATTTCTGTGATAGTAATATCTTCAAATTTCTTTTCTTGCATAATTTCAAATAATGATATTGCAAACGCTCTTTTGATAAATTCTGGTGTAACATCTTTTCTCCTCATAATGATTCTCCTTTATGTATGTAAAATAAAGATTTACCTTTTCTCATTGAGAGACAATTATAAAATCTATGTTTCTTTATACCTTTATAATAACCTTTGAAACAAAGGTTGTCAATTTGATACAAATGTGTAAACGCTTAAATTTTGATAAATGTTCAAATTTTTGATTTAACTCTAGTATTTGTTTAATTTTGAAGTATAATTTTTAACAATATGTTAAGTGGGAGGAGAAAATATGTCTATTTATTTAAAGAAATTTAATCTTGAAGATTTAGATAAAGAATGTGAATTCTTTACTACTCATGAAGGAGAACATGGTTATACTAATCCGTATTACTGTGGTTCTAAAGAAGAATTTATGAATAATTCTGTAAAACAGATTCTAGATTCTGAAAAAGGAATAAACCTTAAACCAGGTTATGTTCCTGGTACTTATTTCTTACTTTGGGAAGATGATCATATTGTAGGATGTTTTAATGTTAGACATTATTTAAATTCTTTCTTAGAACAAGGCGCAGGTCATATTGGTTATTATATCTTACCTCAATATAGAAGAAGAGGTTTTGCAAAATTAGGTTTATCTCTTGCGCTTAAAGAAATAGTTAAATTAGATGATTTTGATAAAGAAAGAGGAGAAGTCTATTTATCATGCGCTAAAGATAATATTGGTTCATTAAAGACTATGCTTGCTAATAATGGTTATATACATCACGAAGATGATAAAGAATAATATTTAAGAATTAAGATTAAGTAGGTTAATTATTTAATCTTTTTAATATTGTATTTTGAATCTTTTTATAAAATATAAAAAACGATTTTTTGGTCTCAGTGGGTTATATATTGAGACGGTATGCTGCTTAATCAGGCAAAAGTAAGTTATAGAACAAAACATAAAGAGATTCAAAAATGTCATATTGAAGAATCTCTTTTTTAAATACACTATCCAAACTTGTTAGTGACACATGACACTTAAATAATTATCGAACTTGTTAGTGACATGTGTTATAATATAGTTGAAAGAGAGTGATGCTTTATGAAATATAAAATTAATGAGGATTTAAAACTTGTCCGAGAAATGATTAATATTTCTCAAGAGGAACTAGCAAATAATATTGGCGTTCAAAAAAGAACTATTATAAGAATAGAGACTGGCGAAAATTACCCGTCAGAAGATACTTTGGAAAAGTTTTATAATTTTGCTTATAAAAAAGGAATAAAACTAAATAGTATAAAAGAAATGCTATACAAAGAAGAAAATCCTAGTTATAAGATAATATTTCATGGTGCTAGAAATACAATTGAAGGAAATATTTCTCCATTTTATGGTAGAGAAAACAATGATTTTGGAATGGGCTTTTATTGTGGTGAGACAAGTGAACAGGCTTCATCTTTTATTTCAAGATTTCCTAATTCATCTATTTATATGATTAAATTTAATGATAATGATTTAAAAAAAGTCGATTTTGATGTAAATCAAGAATGGATGTTAGCTATTGCCTATTTTCGTGGTACACTTAATGAATATGAAAAGCATCCACTTATAAAAAAGATAGTTGATAAAGTTAAAAATGCTGATTATATCTATGCTCCAATAGCCGATAATAGAATGTATCGTATAATTGAGCAATTTATTGATGGCTTTATTACTGATGAACAATGTAAACATTGCTTAGCTGCTACAAATCTTGGTAAACAATTTGTTTTTTTAACTGAGAAGTCAACATCAAACTTAGAAATAATTGAAAGATGTTATCTTTCTACTGCCGAAAGAGAATATTATCACCAAATAAAACAGG
>DEWM01000054.1:5873-6941 GCA_002363635.1 Caryophanales bacterium UBA3210
TGATATTAATGATTCAGACAACAAAGTAAAATTAGCAATGATTAAATATAAGAACCAAGGAAAATATATTGAGGAGATACTAGGATGAGAAAAATAGATAAAGAAGGAAAAAGACTATGCGATATTCAAGCTGATTTATTTGAAAAATCTGTTTCTGCTCTAGAAATGAGTTCCGAGGTTTTTGTTAGAAGATTTATGAACTCTAAAATTGCTATTGAATTGGATAACAAAGCTTTTTTAGATGACAGCAAGACAATAAATGATATTTTTAAAGAATTAGATTTACAGTACGGTAAGACTACATACGGTTCTTTAAAGTACAATAAAGATATAATGTATTGGGTTGGTTATTTGTATAGATACTTTTGTTATACATATGATTTGTCATCAAAACAAGCTTATAAGTATTTACCATTAAAATATGTTGCTTCTACATTTGTTTCATACCATTCGCTAGATGTTTCTCAAGCTATTGAAAGATTACTTGAATCAAAAGGTATTTCTTTTAAAGAAGAAGACATTTTAAGAAAAGGTGTGGATATTCTTAGAGTGATAAAAAATGTTGAAGATCCTTATGTGAAATTTCCTATTTTAGGCAATGAAAGATTTTTACTTAGAAAAGTTGAAGATAGTGATGCAAAAGATTTGTTAAGCGTTTATTCTGATAAAGAGTCAGTTAAATTTTTTAATTGTGATAATTGTAATGGTGATGATTTTAATTACACAACAATTGAACGCATGCAAGAAGCTATAAGCTTTTGGAAGTATTCATATGAAAATAGGTTTTTTGTAAGATGGGCTATAGTTGATAAAATAAATGGGTTTGTTGTAGGAACTATAGAGCAATTCCATCGAGATTCTAACGATTACTTTACTAATTGTTCATTACTAAGACTAGATTTAAAAAGTGATTATGAAAAGAAAGATATCATCGTGAATGTTTTAAAATTAATAATTCCATCATCTTATAATTTGTTTAATTGCGAGAAGGTTGTAACGAAATCTTTTGACGATGATATCGAAAGAGAAAATGCTCTTTATGAATTGGGTTTTAAGAATCCAAACAAG
>DEWM01000046.1 GCA_002363635.1 Caryophanales bacterium UBA3210
ACGTATTCTGATAATTCATCTTTTAAAATTCTCTTAGACTTAAATGAAGCTTTTTTATAATCATCATATAACTTAACGTACTTATCATATTCTTTAAGAATAGAATTTTTATAACCTACTAATTTGCTTTCAAAAGCTTGGACTCTTTTACCTCTTTCAATTAAATCATCAATCTTATCTTTATAATTTAATAAATAAGAATCTTGGCATTTAATTTCATTAATTGCCTGATATTTAATGATTGTATCGATAGAGTTAATTAATCTACCAGATTCAAAAATTGTATTTGTAGTCTTATTACCAAAGACTCCTCCAATTTCATTAACTACTGAAATAAAAGAAGATAAAGCATCATCTAAATCATTAACTTTTTCTTTAATTGCAACTTGTTCATATGGTAAACATTCTTTTAAAGTAACCCCATATAAAGGATGTTTTTCAATTTTTCCAATATTGTCTAGTAAAGACATATATTCTCTAACAAGTTCAAGTCTTTTTTCAAATTGAGGAAGTGGCCAAGAAGCAATGTCTTCATCAAAAGGAATACGACTAAAACGAATATTTTCTTTATCAATCTTCTCTTTAACTTTTAAAGCTTCTCCATAAACTTGAATTAATGGGATTTGAGAAAGAGAAAGATCGCTATTAACGATATCTTTATAATCATCTAATTCATTTTTAACTGTGTCATATCTATTCTTTAAAATCGCATCATCATTAACTTTAGGTTCACCTAAGTTTAAGGTACTTTCTAATGATTTTAAAACATCTTTTTTAGATGCTTTTTGAGAATGTAATTCTAATACTAAATCACCTAAGCCCACCTTTTCTAAACGAGTTTTTACAACATCTAATGCCGCTTTCTTTTCTGCGACGAATAAGATAGATTTTCTTTGAGCGATACTTGAAGCAATGATATTAGTAATAGTTTGAGATTTACCAGTTCCTGGAGGGCCTTGGATAACCATATTCTTACCTTTATTAATATCGTAAATAACTGCTTCTTGAGATGAGTCAGCGTCTACTACTGTATGTAAAGCACTAGGAGTTAGTTCTTTTTCTACATCAATATTCTTACTTAATTTATCATCAAAATTAGAGATAAATAATTTAGTTAAGACAGGGTTATTAAATTTACCATCTTCATGTCTCCAAACTGATAAATCTAAGTCTTTATACATTAAGAATTTTGCATAACTAAAGAAGTCAAATGCTCCACATGAAGATTCAACTTGCCAAGTTTGTTTAGAAGAAGTAGAAATAACTGAATCTACAAAACGAAGATATTCATCAATACCTTTAATTTCATCTTCATATTCATAATCAATATTGATACCGTATTCTGTCTGTAATTTAGTAATTAAAGAGACATTTAAACGAATTTCTTCACCGCTGTAAACTAAATAATATTTATCTTGTCCTTCATGTTTTTTAAGTTCAACTGGAACTAAAATTAAAGGAGAGCGATAAGAAGGAGCATCTTCTTCATCAATTTCTTTCCATCTTAAAAATCCAAGTGCTAAAAATAAAATATTCGCACCCTTTTCTTCAACGAACATCTTACTAGAACGGAAAGTTCTAACAAGTCTAGTACGAATAGTCTTTTCATCCATTGAAACAAATAATTTACTAGGACTATTATTTGGAACTATAGTAAAGTAAACATTCTTACCTTCATTAACTAAATAATTAAAAACATCTGAAACATTGATAGAAGGAAATTCAAGTCCAGTTGTCGATCTTAATTTATAATTTAATAATGGGTTTTTAAATGACATATCAAGAAGTTCTTTTCTTGCATGTTCTAATTTTTCTTCAATCATTTCCATATTATTAACCCCCGTATTTTAGTACCATTATAGCACTTGAAATGAACGTAAAAAAACGTTCAAAATAAATTTTATAAAATTGAAATTTTGTCACTATCAAATAGCGAATAATATTTAACAAAATTAGAATACTTATTTAATCTTTTTTATTCACTTTTATATTCATTATTACTATAATAATCCTCAGTAATAAGGAGCTATTATGTCTAAATCAAAAAAGATCTTATATAACATGGTATTAATCGCACTTTTCAGTGCTCTTTCCTTTGTAGGAACCTATATAGCAATACCTATTGGAACATCTAAAGTTCACTTAGGAAACTTCGTTTGCATTTTAGCAGGTCTATTATGTGGAGGATTAATAGGAGGCTTATCTGGTTCTCTTGGTATGGGACTAAATGATTTACTCTCAGGATACGGAGTAGACACATGTATTCGTACATTAATTGTCAAATTCATTTTAGGTCTATTTGCAGGTTTCTTATTCCGTTATTTTCTTAAGAAAGAAAAGAATATTAATTATCTCTTCTTTATAATATCTGGCATTTTCTTAATTCTCTTTATCACTTTCTTAACTCTTTATTTAACAAAAGGTGAAGTCATTGATTTAGGCAAGAAAAAATTAAGTATCAGTATCTTATTAATTAGTTTACTTGGAGTAATGTTTGCCTTCTTCTTAATAATTCAAATATTTATCTTTAAAATTAATAAGATTCAAAAATATGTTTTAGCCTCAGTTGCATTAGCCTCTTTACTAAATGTCGTCTTAGAATTCTTACTTAAGATACCATTTAAAGTCTTAATGGCAAATATGACTTGGGAACAATCATTCATTTATGCCTTATCATCTTTACCAGGTGCATTAATAACATCTATTGTCACTTCAATTATAGTTACTTGTATCTACTTACCTTTATATGAAGGTACTAAAAGATTTAATAAATTAAATAATTTAAATGATCTCATTTTAGACATAACTACATATAAAAAAGAATCCTCTCCAAATAATGAAGAGGATCATAATTAACTTCAGATTTTTATCTGGAGTTTTTTATTATACGCAAGTATAACCGCCATCAACAGCGATTGCTTGACCAGTAACGTATGAAGATTCTTCAGCACCTAAGAATACTGCGACTGAATTTAATTCACCTTCACGACCATATCTTTGCATTGGAACTGATTGTTTTGCAAAGTTCTGGAAGTATTCTGTATTTAATGTTTCAGTTGTTAATTCTGTATAGAAATAACCTGGGCAGATTGCGTTAACTGTGATATTTGAAGTTGCAAGTTCTGCTGCAGCACCTCTAGTAAAGTTGACAACTGCACCTTTTGTTGAGTGGTATGCAATTGTAGGAATTGCTGTATTACCTACTAAACCATAGATAGAAGCAATGTTGATGATTCTACCATATGATTGTTTACCTGCAGCAATTGCTCTCTTCATTAAATTACCAAATGCTTTTGTTGCTAAGAAAATTGATGTTAAGTCTAAACCTAATGTGAATTCCCAATCATCTTTCTTGTAATCAAGTAATGGTGTACCTGTACCTTTTTCTCCGCCTGCACAGTTAATGATAACTTCACAGTGACCAAATTCTTTTTCGACTGCTGCAACTGCTTCGTCAATTGATTCTACACTTGTAACATCGCATTTAAGTGGTAAAACTTTAACCCCAAATTTAGCTTCTAAATCTTTAGCACTTGCTTCAAGTCTTTCAACTCTTCTTGCAAGTAATACAAGATTTGCGCCTTGTTCTGCAAAGCCATAAGCCATCTGTTTACCTAAACCAGATGAAGCGCCAGTAATGGCAACTACTTTTCCTTTATAATTAAACATTATTCTCCTCCATTCATTTAAATTATAACTGTAAGATTTGATTTAATTATACACTATTTTTCAATGTCGAAAATAGTTAATTAGTTAAATCGATAAAAAAATATCTATTTGCATTATTTTGCTTTGCATTATTTTTCTTTAACTAATTTAATTAATTCTTCATAAATATGTACTGCATTTCTTACACAAAGATTGCATGGGCAAAGTGGTTTACCATCTTTCAAAGCTTTTAAATCTCTACATTTAGTAGCACCAGACATTTCCTCAAATTTAGAAATTAATTCTCTAGAATATCTTAATGTTCCTTTTCCTTTTGTAGTTAGACCAAGTGCCATATTTGCACCTATTACCGCCCCACAAGTCGCCTCCATATTTCCCATTCCAGCACAAAAGCCTGATCCTAAAGAAAGAAGAGTTTCTTCATCTAATCCAAGATCATCTTTTAAAGCAATTAGAACTGCTTGGGCACAATTACATTGGCCACTAGTTTTTAAATTTTCAGCAATTGTTTCTCTTTCCATAATAATACCTCTTCATTATGTAAGTATCCTAGTCTCTGCCCAACACATTTATTATATCTTTTACTATTTGTTTTTTCATTATTATCTAGGCATAAAAAAACAATTGGTATTTCTACCAACTGCTTAAATATTTTACCAATCAATTTTAATTTTGAAGACAGCTTTTTGGATTACTTCATCATTAACTTTAATACATGGTTTATGTAAATCATTTGGATAAACTAAAACAAAGAAGCCTTTAGTTAAACGTATAGTTGCATCAAGTGGAGCGGAATAGAAAGTTACATCCTTTTCTTCGTTATAAGGAACTGTAATATTCTTTTCTGTGACCTTTCTTTTATCGCAGTAACCAATATCTTCAACATTATCTAAAACTAATTGAAGATCTAACCATTTGTCATGGTTTTCAAGTCTAGCAACATCTTTCTCTTTACCAACATAAGATGAACGGTTAAGTTTAACGCCTCCGTCACTAGTTAATGTATACTTACCATTTTCATAAGCAAGAATGCCATCTAAACCTTTTTCTTTAATGAATTTTACAACGAATTGTAAATTCTTTGAGTAAGCAAATTCTTCTTCAAATAAATCATCAATATGATTAACAATCATTTTAAAAATCCTTTCTTTAATTCATAGATATTTTATATCTTTTGAAATATCAAATTAATAGGAACAAATCATTATTATGCTGTAAGACCAAATAAATATACTTGAAATAAAAATAAATATTACTTATATATAAATATATGGAATTTAAAAGCTTTACTACATTAACTGAAAATTCAATTTATATAAGAAAAACTGTCTTTATTGAAGAGCAGCACTTTAATGATGAATTCGATGATAAAGATAATGAATGTATACACGTAGTAATGTACGACAATAATAAAGCTATAGGTAATACTAGAATTATCTATAATGAAGAACATAAATGTTACGCCATTGGTAGAGTAGCGATATTAAAAGAATATAGAGGTCTAGGCCTTGGTAAAGATATACTTTTATATTCAGAAAAAGAAATCATTAAGCATTATGGACACGTAAAAATAGGAGTAGACGCTCAAAAAAGAGTAGAAGAATTCTATTCAAAACTTGGTTATATCGCCACTAGCGATGAACATCTAGAAGAAGGTTGTCCTCACATATGGATGATTAAGAAGTTATAAACAAAAAAACTAGCAATATTGTAGTCCAACTTTTGGGGTTAACTACATTCATATCGACTAGTTTTGAAAACATTTAAACTCTTATTACTACTTTTGTTCCGTCACTTGCATATACTTCAACTAAATTAAAATGACCATTCTCTTTAATAAATTTCTTTAAATCTTTATAAGCAATAGAACTAATATCCCCTATTTTATTTAATCCATCATTATCTAAAGAGATATTTTTATTATCAGTATTCTTACTAAATGCTCTATAAATCCATTTTTGCTTTAATATGAATAGAGGTAACCATAATCTAATTGTATGGTTCTTACCATCTTCATTATATCTAATATATATTTTCATTATTCTACAGTAATAGTAATGTGATCTATAATATTTGATTATCTTTTTCTTTTTATATTATACGTGCAAAATTTTGACGTATACCGACATTTTATTATAATTTTATGTCTAAAATAACAAAAAATCCTTGAAATTATATCAAGGAATACTAATATTCTGGTGCCCCGAATGGGACTCGAACCCATAAGCCATCACTGACGCCAGATTTTGAGTCTAGTTCGTTTACCAATTTCGACATCGGGGCATTACAAAAATAAGTATAAAGAATTATCGTTTCAAAGTAAAACAATTTTTAATATAATAAGTTCGAAAAGAGGATAAAAAATGATTAAACCAATTATCAAAGACCAATTCTTTTTAAAAATCAAATCAGTAGACGCTACAATAGAAGATAAAGAAGTAATTCAAAATCTAAAAGATACCTTAAAAGCACATAAAAAAGAATGCGTTGGTATGGCAGCAAATATGATAGGAGTAAATAAAAATATCATCGCGATTCAAGAAAAGAATTTATATGTCATGATAAACCCAGTAATTAAAGAAAGATTTGGTTTACCATACGATACTGAAGAAGGATGTTTATCTTTAAAAGGAGCAAGAGCTACTAAAAGATATAACAAAATCACTGTTACATATTTAGATGAAAACTTTAGACCAAAAACAAAAACTGCAGTAGGTTTTGAAGCTCAAATCATTCAACACGAAATTGACCATCTAAATGGTATTATTATTTAAGAAGGTTATTACCTTCTTTTTATTTTATAAAAATAAAAGATGCCGAAGCATCTTATTATTTCATATCTCTATTTTCACCTACGTAGAATAAAGCAATTGTGCCTTTACCTACGTGAGTACCAGTAATTAAATCATACCAGTAAATTTCAACGTTCTTAACTCCACCTGCAATTAAGTGTTCTTTTAACTTACTTGCGTCTTCATAAGCATCGCAATGAGCAATATAAACAGTTTGATCATCCGGGTTAACAATATGTTTTAAACATGTTTTAGCAAGAGTACTAATAGCAAGTTTTCTACCATGAACCTTACCAGAAAATTCAATCTTAGATTCATTAGAACCATATAGCATAACTTTTAAATTTAAAATTTTAGCAATAGATGCTAAAGTCTTAGTAACTCTACCAGTATGGATTAAAGAAGAAACATCACCGACAGTAAATTCACTTCTAACTTTAAAAGCAAATTCTTGGCAGTTATTACCAAGTTCTTCTAAACTCATACCTTGTTCAATTAATTTTAATGCTCTAACAGCCTGTAAGCCTTCACCAAAAGAAGCAGTAGCAGAATTAACTACATAAACAACTTTCTTACCATGTTCTTCGTTAATTTCATCTGCAGCAATACAAGCAGATTGATAAGTACCAGAAATACCTTTAGCCATAGTAAAGCAAATGATTTCATTTCCTGCTTTAATATCTTCTTCAAAAGCCTTTAAAAAAGTATCTGGGTTAACTAAAGAAGTAGTAACTTTCTTTTTACCAGAATCTAAGTCTTCGTAAAAATCATGAGAAATATGAGGAACATCAATATCATCCGAATAACAAAGAAGATCCTTGTCATCGATTCTTAAAGTCATAGGCATAACCTTGATATCCCAATTTTTTTCTTTTAATAATGAAGGAAATAAATTACTTCCTGCGTCTGTATAAACTTTAATCATAAAATCTCTCCATTCTTATCGACACTATTGTAAAACAATAGACTTTAATAATCTATCTACACAAAAAAAATTAACTCTACTCAATTTTATATTGCTCTACAAAAAGTAGGAAAGTCCAATATTTCGGAATATATCAAATAAAAACTCCAGTATTAAGTTATACTGAAGCTTCTTCTTTTTCTTTAAGTTTCTTTTCTTTTTTGGCTCTTTCATAAGGATTATCAATCTCTTCACCAGAGAAATCATTTAAGAAAGAATAATGTTTACCTTTAGATTTATAACCAAGAATCATCTCTTTAGTAATATTATCAGGAGCCTTAAATAAATTCTTCTCTACCATCGGATTATAATTCTTAACAAGTTCTTTAATTAACGCTTTAGTCGCGGCACGTTGAGAACCGCTGCCAGTAACAACAGTATGTTCAGTAAATCTACAAGCACACTGAATAAATTCAAGGTTATGATAATTTCTCCAGCCCACAATATCTCTTTCTCTAATTAAATATAAAGGTCTAATTAAAGTCATATTTTCATAGTTAGTAGATTTAACCTTAGGAAGCATAGTTTGGAAAGAACCAGCATTTAATAAATTCATTAAAGTAGTTTCAATAACATCATCATAATGATGACCAAGAGCAATCTTATTACAGCCTAAAGCTTTCGCGTTATTATATAAAGCACCTCTTCTCATTTTCGCACATAAGAAGCAAGGAGATTTATCTTGCATATTTGCAATTTCAAAAATATTAGTATTAATAACAGTCGCAGGAATACCTAGTTTCTTTAAATTATTTATAATAAGTTCTCTATTCTTAGGAGCATAACCCGGATCCATAACAAGATACGTAACATCAAAATCAAAATCAGTATGCTTCTTTAATTGCAAAAATAATCTTGCTAAAAGCATAGAGTCCTTACCACCAGAAATACAAACCGCGACATGATCTCCAGGTTCAAGTAATTGATATTCTCTTATTGCAGAAATAAACTTAGACCAAATCTTAGGCCTAAATTTAGTAGTAATAGCCTTCTCATATTCATCTACAACATGAGGATCTTGTTCAGGGATATCAATTTTAATAGTATTACCTAAATTAAGTTCATTTTCCATAGACTATTACTCCTTTATAAAAGCATTATTATTTTATAAATAAATATAAGATTAAACAAGTAAAATAAATCTATTATAAAAATAAACAAATTTAATGTTTTACAACTATTAACTTATTATTTAACAAGTGATAGAATTATAAATATAAAGACAATGAAAGGGAGAAAAAAATATGTCTAAAAATAAAGATAGAGTATGTATCATAGGTGGGGGACCTGCAGGATTATCAGCAGCTATGTATCTTGAAAAGAAAGGATACGAAAATTACGTAATCTATGAAAAACTCAACAAAGTAGGTGGAAAATGTTGGTCACCAAAATTAAAAGTAAAACATAATGGAGTAGAAGAAGAAAGATCATTCGAAACAGGCGCTATCATGGGTGCAATTACTTACCACGCAGTAAGTGAAATGGAAGAATTCGGAGGCTATTATCATAAAGGACCTGATTTCAAACCAGGAGAACCAAATATGAGACGTGAATTCCGTAAAACAACAGGCGAAGTTGATCATCCATTTGAACCAAAAGTAAACTTCTCAGTAAAGAAATTATTAGGTTTAGTTAAGTTAAAAAAACAAATGAAGAAACTTAACAAATTAATGCAAACAAAATATGTCGGTTACGATTGCTATGGTCACTTAGGAATCGCAAAAGGCGAATATTATGGTATTTCAAAAGGTGTTGAAGGTTACTGTGGAGCAACAAAAGAAACATCATTCCCTAATTACATAAAAGGAACAAACCCAAATTTAAAGGATTTAGCATTACCATTCTCAGAATTCTGTAAAAAGAACGGAATAGAAGAAGTTCAAAGAATTTGGATTGCACCATTCACATCATTCGGATACGGTTTCTTTGATGAAATTCCAACAGCATTAGTAATGAAATACTTAGATGTAACTACAGCATTAGAATTCGTCAATATGAAATTATGGACATGGCAAGATGGTACACAAGAAATTTACGAACACGTAAATAAAAAATTAAAACACCCTGCAAAATTACAAACAGAAGTAATTAAAGTAGAACGTAAAGACAATAAAGTCTACGTCACAACAAAAGATAAAGCAGGCAAAGAAACAACAGAAGAATTCGATAAATTAATTGTCACTACACCACTTGATTACTTTGCAAAATATGCAGATGCATCAAAAGAAGAAAAAGAATTATTCTCAAAGATTATCCACGAAAGATATATCGATTACATCGCAACATTTGATGAAGGAAAGAGCCCAGTTATTTCAGGTTACTTAGTAGAAAACATGGTACCAGAAAGACTCGGACACGCAATGGTATATTACAACAGATGGCAGCATTTAGGAAACGATTGCCCAGTAACAGTCTATGCTTTAGCAAATCATACAGGTTCAAAAGATGTAACATATGAATATACACAAAAGACAATGGATGAAGATATGGCAAAAGTCGGCTTCCCAATTAAAGATAAATTATTTGCACAAGAAGTATATTATTGCCCACACGTATCTGCTAAAGATTATGCAGATGGATGGTATGATAAGTTAGAAGCATTACAAGGAAAGAACAACACATTCTACGCTGGAGAAATCATCTCCTTCGGTGATATGGAAGATACATGTGCAGCTTCTAAAGATATCATTGGTAGATTCTTCTAATTTAAACTTAAAAAAATAAAACTATTGATCGTACAACCTTCAATAGTTTTTTTATGGCATAAAAAAAACTGATATACACATATCAGTCAGTCTTTTATATAAATGGCTGGGGTAGCTGGATTCGAACCAGCGCATGACGGATTCAGAGTCCGTAGGCTTACCACTTGCCGATACCCCAAGCAAGTATTATTCTACTTACATAACCTTATTAATTCAAGTAATTTTTTAATTATTTATTAATTTATATAAGGGTAGAAAAAAGGCACTTAGATATCTCTAAATGCCTAAATATTTCGCTCAATTAAAGTTATTTTAATTCTGAGAAGTATTTGATTGTTCTGACCATCTGTGATGTGTATGAGTTTTCGTTATCATACCATGAGACAACCTGAACTTGGAATAATCCATCAGAAATCTTAGCAACCATTGTCTGAGTTGCATCGAATAATGAACCGTATCTCATACCGATAACGTCTGATGAAACGATTGGATCTTCGTTGTAACCGAATGACTGGTTAGCTGCTGCTTTCATGACTTTGTTGATGTCTTCTTTTGTTAATTCGTTTGCTTTAACAACTGCTACTAAGATTGTTGTAGAACCTGTTGCAACTGGAACACGCTGTGCTGAACCAATTAACTTGCCGTTTAATTCTGGGATAACTAAACCGATAGCTTTAGCTGCACCTGTTGAGTTAGGAACAATGTTAGCTGCGCCAGCTCTTGCTCTTCTTAAATCACCTTTTCTTTGTGGTCCATCAAGAATCATTTGGTCACCTGTGTATGCGTGAACTGTTGTCATGATACCTGACTGGATTGGGAAAGCGTTATTTAAAGCTGCTGCCATAGGTGCTAAGCAGTTTGTTGTACATGAAGCTGCTGAGATAACCTGATCTTCTGGTGTTAATGTCTTTTCGTTTACTGAGTAAACAATTGTCTTTAAATCACCTGTTGCTGGAGCTGAGATAACAACTTTTCTAGCACCTGCTTGGATGTGTGCCATTGCTTTTTCTTTTGATGTGTAGAAGCCTGTGCATTCTAATACAACATCAATACCAAGTTTTCCCCATGGTAATTCTGCTGCGTTTGGTTTTGCATAGATTGTGATTTCCTTGCCATCAACTGTGATAGAACCTGGAACTACAACTGTCTTGCCATCTTCTGCAAATACTGGTTCTTTTGATGAAACTGTGTGTAAGTTTTCACCAATTCTTCCTGCATAACCACCTTGTGCTGTATCATACTTTAATAAGTTTGCGAGCATCTTTGGTGATGTTAAATCGTTGATTGCGACGACTTCGTAACCTTCAGCACTGAACATTTGTCTGAATGCTAAACGTCCGATACGGCCGAAACCGTTAATAGCTACTTTAACTGACATAAAATTAATTTTCCTCCTGTCTGTTGCTTGCTAGCGTATTTATTTTACTATATTCAATAGTAATTTGTTAACAATATTTTAATTAAAATATTAATTTGATAAAATATTATCGATTAAAGCGTTTACAAATTAAAATGAAAAGCCACTTTATATTAGGCAAGATATAAAAAACTATCCAGAAATTAATCTAGATAGTAATTGTGTAAAAAATGATATTACAAAGTTAGTTGTTCACATCTAATCTTTCTTTGTAGTATGGTATCTTTCAGAAACAAAAGTAATGTGGTCGCCTGCTCTTTCTAGATTACCTACTAAATTAATAAATACTCCAGAAGAAGATGGATTACATTTACCTGCTTTTAATCTTTCAAGATGGTCAGCTACTAATGACGATCTCATCTTATCGATTTCTTCTTCATTATCTTCACTTTGAATAAAATAAATAGGTTCTTTTGTTGTTAAATAATTTTTCATTGAAGTATATTGTTCTTCAATTTTCTTAACCATCTTTTCAAGGTCAACCTTAACTACATCTGAGAAAACTAAATCATCTTGAACAGTTTTATGAGTATGCTTAGTTAAGTTATCGGCAATTTCACCAATACGGTCAAGGTCCGCTAAATCTCTATAAGTAGCTTGAACTTTAAAATCAAGTTCTTTATTTAATGCATCATTTGGGATTTTAACAATGTAATCGACAATGCCTTGATTAATTAAAGAACCTTTTTTAATTAATTCATGAATCTCAACATTTTTATCGTCATCTTTATTAATGAAAGCATCAAATGCCATTCTTAATGAGGCCATATATACGTCACCCATTCTTAATAATTCTTTTTTAACTTGAGATAAGGCAATTGCCCCATTAGTAACTAAACGTGAATCTAAGAATGATTGTTCTTTTTCTTCTTCCTTATCTTTAATAATTAAAGTAGATACTTTAACGAAGATATTTGAGAATGGCAAGAAGATAGAAGCACAAATTAAGTTAAAGAAGAAGTGGAACATCGCAATAGCAAGTTCGCTTGTACCAAATAAAGCAAGTAAGACATCTTCATAGAAGCCTCTATATAAGAGTAAGAACACTAAGAAAATTAATGAACCAAGTAAGTTAAATAATAAGTGAATAACTGATGTTCTTTTCGCACTTGTAGATGTACCAATAGATGAAAACATTGCAGTAACACAAGTACCGATGTTAGTACCTAAAACTAAGAATAAGACCGAGTTACCAGCTAAACCTGTTGTTCCAAGTGCAGATTGTAAAGTCATAACTAAGACTGTAACTGCTGCAGATGAGTGGACAACCGCAGTTAAAACTAAGCCAAGTAACATAAGTAAGAATGGATTAGTAATAGATACAATGAAATTCTTAATAGATTCATTAGAATTAATAAAATTCATCATATTAGACTGACATAAGTTCATTCCAAGGAACATTAAACCAAGGCCAGCACATACCATACCCCAGCCTTTTACTTTTTCATGTTTACCGCCGAAAAGATTAATAAATCCACCGACAGCAATAAAAGAAATAAAGATATAAGAAGTAAGACCGCTACCACCACTTAAAGACATAAGTAATGCAGTAACAGTTGTACCGATATTCGCACCCATAATAATAGGAGTAGCCTGTGCTAAAGTCATCAATCCTGCGTTAACAAAACCTACTACCATAACAGTTGTTGCAGTTGATGATTGAATAACTGCAGTAGCACCTGCACCAATACCAACTCCTACCAACTTATTTTTACCAGTTTTCTGGAATAATTTTTTAAGTAATTTACCCGCTAAATTTTCAATGTTTTGAGAAATAATTTTAAAACCAATTAAGAAGCATCCTAATCCGCTTAGAAACATTAAGATATATTGTACCTGTTCCATTTGTCCTCCTTGTAAGATATAAAAAAGCAACTATTAAAAGTTGCTAAAAAAACTCGTATCTAAAAAATCGTCATATTCTTCAATAAGATTAAGTGCTTCTTCTTTATTCATTTCTTGATAATCTAAATTTGGAATACTAGGAATATCTAAAGAACTTCCCTGTACTAAAATAGAAGAAGAAACTGTTAATTCTTTTTCTTTGCCATCTTTATCAAAATATGAAATATCACCTTTAGTAGAACTTAAAACGCCATCTTTAAAAAGATAATTTAAAGAAGTGGAATAAAGATATTTTTCATTTTGATTTTTATAATTAGAAACTGCATTAGAGAAGCTTCCATATAATGTTTTAAAAACATTATTATGTTTAACTGTCTTATCATCATTAATTAATTTTTCATTGCCTTTTTCTATAGTATTAGCAATAGAATTATTAATATTAGTAATCTTATTTTCATCTAAAGAATATAAAACATCGTTATCGTTAATATTAAAACTAATATTGTCTTTTAAGACAACTTGGATTTCTTCAAGTAAACTAATAACAAAATCAATATCTGCATCAGTCATTAAATTGTTCTTAACAGTCGCAGGTGAGAAATGATTAATAAAATCATATCCCATAGCCTTAAAAATATCAGGTAAATATTGATCAATAATACTAATTAAACTATCAACATATTCTTTGCTAGTCTTTTTACCACTTATCCAACTAGATGTATATGAAGATATTTCATTACCATGTTCACTTAAAGCTTTTCTGATAGTTTTATATAATAAAGGATAATTAATAGAATCATCATCGTACTGTAAACTATCTAAATATGTTTGAATCTCATCAAGTAATAAGTTTATAGCCTTATAATCAATTCCTTTGCTTGAATCAATTTGTTTAACAACTTCATCATTTTCAATATTAAATCTATATCCTTTAGAAGCCTTATTATCTATTAAATATCCATAACTATCTTCATAAAAGAATTCAAAAACTTTAGCATCTACTTTTTCAACAGATACATAAGCTTCTACTGCATCATTAGAATTATTATTTTTAATCTTATTTGAATTAATATTAATAATTTGTTTTACTACAATTTCTTCATTAGAATCACTCGATGAATCAGCTTTAAAGACATCACAATATCTAAGAGTAGAAGATTCCGCTAAAAAGCCATTATCATAATAAGTTTTAGCCTGCTCATTTAATTTAGAATATGCTTCTCCTACTTTATTATTTGCATCATCTAAAGTAACAGGTTGTTCATTATTACAGCCTGCTAATGAAGTAGATAATAGTAGAATACATGCACTTAATACTAATTTATTATGTTTCATTTTTTCCCTCTTCTAACTCGATTATAAAATATATACAAAATTAAAAACAATAATATTGGTTTAATTTATAAATTAAAAAGGCTTTCACATTATAAAACATGAACGCCTGTATGAATTAAAACATATATTTGAAATAAAACTAAAATAGAGTTATAAATTATCTCCCAAATTAATTGGTCTTTATTATCCTTATGTTCAAGTACGCAAAAAACTAAATTACCAATGCTACCAAAAATTAAACTAAGTACCCATAGTTTATTATTATCGTTAAATCTTTTTCTAAGAAAATAAGTAACGACATTCATAACGATAAAAAATACTAATAAGATGTAAAAAAACATTACTCTATCTCCTTAGTAATATCTGCAGTTTGATATTTAAATAGTTTGCCGATATCTTTAACCGCGACTTCTACGTTATAACCAACTTTACCTGCAGAAAAGGCTACTACTTCTAAAGAATTAACTGATTCATCAAAAGTTGTTGGGAAGAATTTCTTCATACCAACAGGAGAACATCCTCCATGAATATATCCAGTTAATCCAAGTAGTTCTTTACTTGGTAACATATCAATAGATTTTTCATTAACTGCTTTAGCAGCCTTCTTTAAATCTAATTCTTTAGTTGCAGGTAAGACAAAGACATAATACTTTTTATTTTTAGAAACAGTAACCAATGTTTTAAAAACCATTTTAGGATCTAAATTTAAATATGCTGCAACATCTAATGCACTTATTACTCCAGCATCACTAAAATCATGAGCCTTATATGCAACCTTTTTAGCATCTAATTGTCTAATAACATTTGTTTTTTCCATAATAAATATTCTACACTTCCAATTCTTATATTCTAAATTATTAATATTTCAAGTTTAAATATTATCACATTATTTCATAATTCTAAATCAATTGTTTTTTATAAATATATTCTTTTATTAATTTCTAACATAATTGATACTACCTTACCTTTAATTTTGCCATTAAAAATACAATTTGGCACTAAGCTTCCTCTATATGGATAATTAATTTTGTATGAATAACCTAAATTCTTAATTCTATTAATTATTAAATCTAATATTTCTTTGTCATAATAATTTTCTTCTATTCCAATACATATATCAGGAAATGGACTATCGTAAAAATGTGACGCCATTTTATCTGAAAATGAATGACAATCTAATATTAATAAAACATCATCATTTTTTAATAATTTTTTAGCAATCCTATCTAATTTTTTATGATATTTATCATAATATTTTAAAACTTGTCGCTTATATTTATTATCATGCTCATGATATTCAACTCCATCATATAAATGTGTATATACAACACCTTCTCCATATTTAGACATTACTTCCATTGAATCATCTCTAAATCTTTCTACATCACAATAAAGTCTTGAATATTTAGGACTTATTTTTTTATATTTATAATCTTTAAATAGTATATCTATTCCTAAATCAGTCATTTCAAGATTATATTTATTAAATAAATCTTTTGGTATTTTTAATCCTTTATAAAATTTTTTTGGCACTTTTAAAGACACATGTGGCATATGCATTAATATATTCATATTCATTTCCTCTTTCTACCAAAAAGAGAAAAAGAAAAATCCCATCAACATGATGAGATTTAATAGCAATTATTAATTATCCCATCATTCAAGCTTTAGCACCTTGCATACTGCAGGTTGCTGAAGAGTCATAGAGCTTGTCTCTCATCTTCTCTTTATGGTGGTTTCATTATAATCGTTTTTATTATTTATTCAATATCACAGAAAACTAAACAAACAATTAAGTTTCTTATTTAGCTTAATAAATATCTAGTCGAGAAATAAACTCATAGATTTAGTTCATTAATGATTATGTTTTTAAAAGGAACATATTTTTTCTCCTATTTTTTTAAATTTTAGGAAAATAATCAATAAATTAGGAGTTTAATTATTAAAGTAATTTATTTTCTCTTTAATTTTTCTAAGATACTTTGAGCTTCATCATCCCCATGATCACGAGCGTATTCTAAATAATACATAGCGTCATTTTCATCTTCATCAAGGATTAATTCACCATAGCATCTAGAAGCATAAGCGTTCCCAAGATCTGCTGCTTCACGATACCACTGTTTAGCAGCTTCTTTATTTTCTTCTTTACCAGTACCTTGGTAATAGAAATCTGCTAAATAAACCATAGCTTCAATATCGCCTTTAAAAGCTGCTTCTTGCATAAATTTAAATGCATTAATAGGGTCTTCTCCAACTTTTAATAATGCATATTCTTTTTGCGCAATCATATCGCCTTCTAATGCTGCTTCTTTTAATAATTCTAAATATTTATCTTCACTCGGAGATATACCAATGCCGTTTTTATAAAACTGTGCTAAATCATATTTAGCATCAATATTACCTTTATTAGCGGCAAAGAACATATATTTAAAAGCTTCTTCTGGGCGAATATCATAAACTAAATTAGCGTAGTTTCTGGAGCCATTATCATCGCCTAAATCTGCAGCCTTTTTAGTCCATTCTATAGCTTTATCTTTATTAACATTAGTACCCATACCATGTTTATAATAAAGACCTAAATCATTCATCGCATCGCGGTTTTTCTGGTTTGCTGCCATAATCATATATCTATATGCTAATTTAGGATCACTATCTTCAACTGCTAAAGCATAATTTCTTTGACCATTAGCGTCTCCATATTCTGCAGCCTTCTTAAAATAAGACACACCCATATCTCTATCTTCAATGCATCCTACACCAGTTGCATAATATACACCAAGGTCATTCATCGCACGAGGATCTTCAAGTTCTGCTGCCATCTTCATATATCTAAAAGCAACTTGAGGTTCATCATTAACAATAAGCATTGCATAATCATGCATTGCTCTTTCATCACCTTCATCTGCTTTTTCTTTTAATCTATCTAATTCTTCAAGCATCTTTTCGTCCATAATTTACCTCCTATATGTATTTATCTTATTAAATTATATAACAACGTGAATACCTAATTCTATGATAAATAAAGACACTATTATCATCTATAGAATTAACAAAGCTTAATAAAAAAAGTACCATTAAGGTACTTTAATAATCTATATGGGGCGGATAATCAGAATCGAACTGACGCGTGTCTGGTTCACAGCCAGATGTGTTAACCACTTCACCATATCCGCCATCGCAAGATATATAATATGTGAACTTTAATCTTTTGTAAAGCAAAAAATGAATAATTTTTGATTTACTTACTTATTCTTTTCTACTAAAATATATTTTCGGTTGTTAAAATATCTTTTAAGATATAAAATAAACTTAGATTAATAGAAAAGGTGGTCATAATATATGTCAAAAATTAAAGTTTTTGCTTTGGGCGGTTTAGACGAAGCAGATAAGAATATGTATGTCGTTCAAATTAATGAAGATCTATTAATCCTTGATTGTGGTTGCGGATATCCATCCAAACCAATTCCAGGTGTAGACTTTGTTGTTTGTAACTACGATTGGTTAAAAGAAAGAAAATCACACATCAAAGGTTATATTTTAACTCATGCTCACGATGATAGAATTTTAGGTATGCCTTACATCTATGCAGAATGTCCTGCACCAGTATATACTCACAAGTTCACTGCAAAGGTCCTTGATTTCTATACTAAACAGATGGGTATGAATACAAAATACAATTTCGTATATGTAGAAAAGAATGGAATTATTAATATTGGAGGAATTGAAGTTTCAGTATTATTTACTACTCACTCAATGCCATTCTCATTTGGTGTTTCTATTCACACAGACCAAGGTCAAATCTTATATCCATCAGATTTAGTTATCGACTGGTCAATTGTTCATCCAGCATTCAAAATGGATTTCCCTTCATTACTTGCAAATAAACTCGACAACGTTTTATTACTCATGAATGATTCTACAAACGCTGATATCAAAGGACATAACTCTCCAAACTATCGTTTTGCCCCTAAGATTGAACCATATATTCACCATCAAAAAAGTAGAATCTATATTTCAATCTATTTCCAAAACGCTATCAACTTAGTAGAAATTCTTGAAGTCTGTCAAAAATACAACAAAACAGTTATTTTCTCTTCAAAGAATGTAGAAAAAATTGTCTTACCAATTATCGGTGAATTCAACTTATTACCAGGCAAATTAAAAACTGAATCTATTGATAATATCAATAGAATTAGATCACAAGATACAGTTGTCTTAATTGTTGGTAATAGATTACATATCTTTGATGAAATCATTAGAATTGCAAACGGACAAATTGAAAATAAAGCAATCACTTTTGATCCACAAGATTTATTTATCTTTGCATGCCCTGCATTCTTTAATAACGACATTATTAGAACAAAAGCAGTCGACGAAATTTATCGTACAGGTATGCAAGTAGTTCAATATTCAGTAAAAGAAGTTTATACTCCACATGCTTGTGAAGAAGATATCAAAGGTATGCTTTCAGTCTTCTGTCCAAAATACTATATGCCTGTCACAGGTTACTACAAGAGCTTACTTGCTAATGCGATGATTGCAATTGGTAGACCTCAATTTAACTACTCTAACGTCTTCGTTTTAGATAATGGTATGGTCCTTGAAATTGAAGGTGGCAAAGCCAAAGTCTCTTCAACAGAAAAAGTACCTTGCTCAAACATCTTAATCGATGGTATTGACGTAGGTAACATCGGAAATAACGTTATTGAAGAACGTGGCAATCTTGCAAATGATGGTGTTGTTGTCATGGGTGTAACTGTTTCAAGTAAAGCAAAACAAGTTATCGGTAGACCAGACGTACAAATGAGAGGCTTCGTCTTCTTAAAAGAATCAGAAAAGATTCTTCACGAAATTACAAATATCTTCAATGATCAAGTTAATGTTTATTTAACAGGTTTTTATAATGACCCTGCAATTATCGAAGAAAAAATTGTTGAAAGAGTCATGCGTTATATCCGTAAAGAAACAGGCAAAAACCCAATTATTATTCCTAAAATCATTGATCTTGACAAATAAGCGTTCCCTTTGGAGCGCTTTTATTAATTTTTTTAATTATTTTTGTTTTTTTATAAAAACAATAGAGTTATACTAAAAAACGTTGCTTGGAGGTAACCTATGAAAGAAATTAGAAATGTTGCTATCATCGCTCACGTCGACCATGGAAAAACTACATTAGTTAACCAATTACTCGTCGACTCAGGTACATTTAGAGAAAATGAACAAATCCAAGATCGTATGATGGACTCAAATGATATCGAAAGAGAAAGAGGTATCACAATTTTAGCAAAAACTACTGCTATCAACTACAAAGGTGCAAGAATTAACATTCTCGATACACCGGGTCACGCTGACTTCGGTGGTGAAGTTGAAAGAATTATGCACATGGTTGATGGTGTTTTACTTGTCGTTGATGCATTTGAAGGTACAATGCCTCAGACAAGATTCGTATTAAAGAAAGCTCTTGAAGCAGGTGTTAAGCCAATTGTTATCGTTAACAAGGTTGATAGACCACACGCAGATCCAAAAAGAGCACTCGATGAAGTTCTCGACTTATTTATCGAACTCGGTGCACCAGATGAATTCTTAGATTTCAAAGCAGTATTCGTCTCAGCATTAAAAGGTACTTCATCTTATGATCCAGATATCGAAACACAAAAACCAGGTATGGATCCAGTATTTGAAACAATTATGTCAGAAATTCCTGCACCAGATACTGACAGTGAATCACCATTACAGTTCCAACCAGCTTTACTTGACTACAATGATTTCGTCGGAAAGATTGGTATTGGTAGAATTGCAAAAGGTAAGATTCATGTTAACGACATGGTCACATGCTGCAGATTAGATGGAACTACTAAAAACTTCAGAATCCAAAAATTATATGGTTTCTTAGGTTTAAAGAGACTTGAAATTGAAGAAGCAGATGCAGGCGATATCGTCGGTATTGCAGGTATCCCAGATTTAATGGTCGGTGAAACAATTTGTAATATGGGTCGTGAAGACCGTTTACCAATCTTAAGAATTGATGAACCAACATTACAGATGACATTCGGTACTAACTCTTCACCACTTTCAGGTAGAGATGGTAAATTCTTAACAGCAAGACAAATTGAAGAAAGATTATTCAAAGAAACACAAAGAGACGTTTCATTAAAAGTTGAAAGAGTCCCTAACTCAGAAACATGGATTGTTTCAGGTAGAGGTGAATTACACTTATCTATCTTAATTGAAACAATGAGACGTGAAGGTTTCGAACTTGAAGTATCAAAACCAAAAGTTATCGTTAAAGAAATTGATGGAGTCAAATGTGAACCATTCGAAGATGTTCAAATTGACTTACCAGAAGAATTTGTCGGTAGTATTATGGAATCACTCGGTTCAAGAGGCGGAGAACTTATCCATATGACATATGATGAAGCAAACGTTAGATTACAGTACGTTATCCCATCAAGAGGCTTACTTGGCTTTGTCTCTAACTTCATGACATTAACTAAGGGTTATGGTATGATCAACCATACATTCAAAGAATTTAGACCAATTGTTAAATCACAAATCGGTGAAAGAGCAATCGGTGTTCTTGTTTCTTCTGACTCAGGACAAGCTACTCCATACGCTATCCAACACGTTGAAGATAGAGGTACATTATTCATTGAACCAGGTGTAGATATCTACGAAGGTATGATTATCGGTGAAAACAAATACGATATGGACTTAGTAGTAACTCCTGTTAAAGCAAAGAACTTAACAAATATGCGTTCAGCAGGTAAAGATAATACTGTTGTCTTAAAAGCACCTAGAAAGATGACTCTTGAAAAATGCTTAGACTACATCAATACAGATGAACTTGTTGAAATTACACCAAACGTTATCCGTATGAGAAAGAAGATCTTAGATACTGCAGAACGTAAGAAATACGAAGCAAAACAAAGATCAGAAGCTAATCAATAATAAAATAAAACCAGTTAGTTCCAAACTACTGGTTTTTTTGTTACTTAATGTTTTTACCGATGTAGTAACCAGAGCACATTGCAAAGGCGATATTATAACCTCCGCATTCTCCGTCTACATCAATTTCTTCTCCACCGACATAGATACGTGGAT
Organism: Caryophanales bacterium UBA3210; assembly: GCA_002363635.1. Taxonomy (GTDB): domain Bacteria; phylum Bacillota_I; class Bacilli_A; order RFN20; family CAG-449; genus UBA3210. The sequence goes on from DEWM01000046.1 coordinate 21,829, forward strand.
TTCTTCTTAATGATAAATCTTTATTAATATCTTGTAAGCTAATGCCTCCAGATGTTACCTGAGAATTTTCAAAATCATAGATACCTTTAATATTGAATCTTAAATCAGTTAACATCTCTACTTGGTATGAAGACTCCTCAATGTAAGAAGCAAGTTGATCTAATAAGATTGCATGTAAATTAGTTTTCTTTTTAACAAGTTCATTAACTTGTTCTTTAGAACAATTTGGTAATAGATTTAAGCTAATTTGATAATCTTTATAATCTTTTAAATGAAGTCTAGATAAATATGAAGTCATATTAAAGATGACTATGCCAGATAAACCGGAATTCTTAAATAAGACTTCTCCTTTTTCTCTTTTCACAATTCTACCTTTGCATAATAAAGATACTTCACATTTTACTCTTCTATTTTCAAGACCCCTAGGGAATGATGAAGTAGAAAGAGGTGCTAAAGAAGGAGTTAATTCAGTTAATTTAACAGGTAAAGAACCCATTAATTTTTCATAACATAAACGGTCATTATAAGAAGAAATACCTCCTATACCTAGTACTAGGCGGTCAAATTGCTCTCCATAGATACTAATTAATTTACCTTCAAATTCAATATTTGTAATTTCTTTTTCTAAACGAACTTCAACTTTATATTTTTCTAATAATATTTTAAAGACATTTAATAAAGTAACAGAAGTTTCACTTAGAGGATAACATCTACCTTCACTATCCGCGTAATGCATAAAGCCAGTTTCTTCAAGTAATTTAAAAACATCTGCATTGCAATCTAAAATATCTTTAATAATGTCAGTATTATATTTATCTACTGAAACATTAACATTATTAAAATTACATCTACCATTTCCTGATACTTTAATTCTAGGCCCTATATCATTATTTTTTTCAAATAGAACTACTTCAAAGTCAGGATGAAATTTCTTAATTGCAATAGAACTAACTAGTCCCATTGGTCCTGCTCCAATAACCGCTACTTTCATATTTATATCACCTAAAAATATTATATCAAAATTAATCTAGACTTTCATTAATACTTATAAAAAGATACAATAGTTATAGGAGAAAAAAGATGATTATTTTATTTGGACCGTCCGCTTCAGGAAAAACAGAAATTGCAAAAAGATTAATGAGTAAATACGGTTTAAAAAAAGTAGTAACATGTACTACTCGTGAACCTCGTATTGGAGAAGTTAATGATATTGATTATCATTTCTTAACTAAAGATAAATTTGATGAATTATTAAAAAACAATGAATTTGTAGAAACTGCATTCTATAACAATAACTACTATGGTTCTTTAAAGAAAGAAGTCGATGATGATAAAATCGTTGTCATTGAACCTAATGGAGTTAAAGAATATCTAAAATTAAATAACCCATCAATTGTCACTTTCTTTACTTCTTGTCCAGAAGATATTAGAAAACAAAGAATGGAAAAAAGATTAGATAAACCTGAATTAATAATTCAAAGATTAAATAATGATAAAATTGATTTTAGAGAAGATGTCATTTCTCGTCCTGATTTTATCATAGACACATCAAAAAAGACTGTCGAAGAATTAGTAGATGAAGTCTTTACTCTCTATACTCATAAACTAAATAAAACAAAAGAAGAATAAAAAAGTAGTTAACCCCAAAAGTTGGACCGAGTATTAACAGAAAAACTAATGGGGTTAACTACAAAATTATTCTTCTTTTTCGTTTTCAAAACTTGAAATATAATCTTTATAATATGCATACATAGTACGAGCAATTTTAGCCTCTACTACATATCCTTTTTCATCTTCTTTATAAGAAGAAATCGCTTCTTCATTTTTTAATTTATAGAAGTCATCGCTTTTCTCATAAGGAATATTTAATGTTACTTCGTAATAATAGAATGATAATGCTTTATCAATTAAATCTAAGACTTGAGGTAAATATGTTTCATCATGTAAAGAAACAATCAATTCATCATCAAGAGGCATTGGAAGTAATTTACCTTTAAATTGGTCAACCTTGTTATAGATATAGACAATAGGTTTATCTTTCGCAATATCTGCGATAGTTTTATTTGTAATATGAATCTGTTCTAAGAAGTTTTCATCAGAAATATCTGCAACTTCAACAATTAAATCTGCTTCTTTAATTTCTTCTAAAGTAGATCTAAAAGCTTTAATTAAAGATGTAGGTAAATTAGAAATAAAGCCAACAGTATCAGTAATTAAGAAAGGATAATGTTTATCTGTCTTAATGTATCTTGTTGTTGTAGATAAAGTTGCAAAGAGTCTATTTTCTTCTAAAATAGTATCTTTTTTAACATTATCTGTTAAACCAATTAATCTATTCATTAAAGTTGATTTACCAGCATTTGTATAACCAACAATGGCCACAACTGGTAAATTCTTTTTTCTTTTATTTCTTAATTTTTCACGGTTAGAAACAATCTCTTCAAGTTCTTGTTCTTTACGATGAATCAAGGCTCTAATTTGAGATCTTCTAACATTAATCATCTTTTCTCCAGAGCCTCTATTTGTCGCGCCTCCTGCTCCTCCAGAAGTCATTTGATCATAATTTGCAGTAGATTCTACAAGTCTAGTTTGATTATATCTTAATGCGGCAATTTCAACTTGAAGCTTAGCTTCTTTAGTATTTGCACGCATTTCAAAAATCTTAATAATAATCATTGATCTATCAAATACTTCAAGGCCAAAAGCATCAGATAAATTACGGATTTGTAAAGGTGATAAGTCATTATTAAAAACTACGATGTCAACATCGTAAGCTTTTGCATATTGAACACAGCTTGCTAAAAAGCCTTTACCAACATAAGCGACTTTATTTGGGTCTTTTAAATTAGTATAAGCAGTGTATGCAACTTCAATTTCTAATGTATCAAGAAGATTTCTCATCTCCGCTAAAGAGGTGACGTATCCTTGATTAACTCTACAATCAATAAGTATCGCTTTCATATAAACTCCTTTGATAGTAAATGCCCTAGAATATTATTCTAGAGCATTAAAATTTATATAAATTATAATAAAGCTTCTAAATCAGAAATCATTTCAGGAAGTTCTTTTTCTAGATCATATAATGTTGCTCCAGAAGCTTGTTTATGACCTCCGCCATGATACTTATTAGCGATTACAGAAATATCTTTAGTATGTGATCTAATAGATACTCTATATTCACCTTTATCTTTTAATTCGGTAATACAGAACCAGATTTCCATACCCTTAATTGAACCAAGAGTACCTAAATGTTCTTTACCATTTTCAGAATTGACACCTAATTCATTTAAATCATTATCCATTAAGATATAGTAACCAATGCCTTTTGAAGAAAGTTTCATATTGTTTAAGACAAACTTTAAGAATGTCATAGATGTCATATCTTTTTCATACATTGGAACAAATAAACAATCAGCAGGGACTAGACCTGTATCAAGTAATCTACCTGCACATCTTAATGTATCTCCGTTTGCGCTGGAGAACATAAATCTACCTGTATCTCCAACAATAGCAGAATAGAAATATTTAGCAGCTAACTGTGAAATAGGTAATTTCTTATTGCCTCCACAATAATCAACGAAATCCACAACAAGTTCAGCACATGAAGATAATTCATTGAAAACAATGTTGAGATTACCATATTGTTCAACACCTGGATGGTGATCAAATTTGATAATGTAATCTGCTTTCTTTAATAATTCTCCCCTATCAATTCTTGCAGAATTACCTGTATCGCAAACAATAAGAAGGAATTTACCTTCAATTTCCATATCTAATTCCATTTCTGGATATACTTTTGGAGTAAATGTTGAATGGTTATCGCCAAAATAATGAATTGTCTTTTGAGGGAATGATTCCTTTAACCATGTAACTAAACCTAATTGGGTACCTAGTGCATCAAAATCAGGTCTTTGATGTCTTAGAACGACGATTGTGTCGTATTCCTTAATCTTTTTGAATGCTAATACATATTCTTTTTTAAATTGTTTAAACATCTTAGGGGTCCTTTCTTATTTAACGGTGTCTAAAATATTTGTTAGTTCTTTTACAAACTCAGTAAGTTCTTCTTTAGTATTTAAATGGCTAAGAGAAATTCTAATTGCATTTTGACAAGCAATTTCATCTTTTCCCATTGCCTTTAAAACGTGACTAAATGGAGTCTTTTTAGATGAGCAAGCAGACTTTGTAGAAACATAGATTTCTTTGTTAGACAAAGCTTCTTGAACAACTGATGCCTTCTTATTAACACCGAAGTTAATAATAAATGGAGAAGCATCTTCACTTGAGTTACAATAAACGCCTTTAACATTTTTCATTTGCTCTCTTAAATATTTATTTAAGAAGGCAACATATTCATAATGCTCTTTTTGCTTTTCAAATGCAATTCTTAATGCCTTTGCTAAGCTTAATTCATATGGAACATTATTAGTTCCACTTCTAAGGCCGAATTCTTGTCCTCCCCCTGAAGCAAGTGGTAATAAATCAACATTAGCTTTTTTAATTAATAAGCCTGAGCCTTTAAACCCATTAATCTTATGAGCGGATAATGATACTAAATCACATAATGAATAATCTATATCAATCTTTCCAATTGCTTGAGTTGCATCTGTATGGAAGATAGCTTTCTTATATGACTTAACAATTTTACTAATAGTCGCAATATCATTAATTGCCCCTACTTCGTTATTTACAGACATAATAGAAACTAAGATTGTTTCTTCGTCCATAGCTTTCTTTAAAGCTTCAATATCAACTTTACCATCACTAAGTAAAGGTAAATAGGTAACTCTAAAGCCAAATTCTTTTTCAAGTTGTTCGAAAGCATTTAAAACTGAAGGATGTTCTCCTTGAGTAGTAATAATATGCTTTCCACGATTTTGATACTTAAAAGCAGTACCTTTAATCGCTAAATTATTGGATTCCGTTGCTCCTGAAGTAAATAATACTTCATTTGGAGCAACTCTAAATAATGAAGCAATTTGTTCTCTAGCCTTTGTTTCAAATCTGCTAGCTTCAATTCCTACCTTATGAGCGGAAGAAGGATTTGCAAAATATTTCTTATTAAAGGCAACGAAGCTATCAAGTACTTCATTACTTACAGGTGTAGTTGCAGCATAATCTAAATAAATCATAACTATTTAATTTCTTTAACCTCTGGTCTCATCTTTTTTAAGATTGTAACAGTCTGGTCACTAGTTCTTACAAAGTCACCTTCAAAGAAAGCAGTACCTGCTGAATTTAAGGCGAATTTGACATCTAAGAATGACTGACGGTATTGGTTAGCATAAACAATAGATTCTTCTGCTAACTTCTTTTGAGAAGCAGCATCATCGACATCTTTGAGTAAGCTTTCAATTAATTCTTTAGCGTAGCTTAAATCATCTAACGCTGTTTGGACATCAATAGGTTGAACCTTAATGATATCTCCAATTTCTTCAAGATAAGCATAACTTCTATCGAAGTTAGTCTTAACTCTATCAGTGAATGAAGGAACATTCATTTCTCTAATTACGCTTTGAGCGTTCTTTAACTTAACGAAATATGTGCAGATTGAAGTATAGATAGTATTAGAATCAGTCTTTAATGAATCTAAATAACTATTAAAATCAGAAATGATTTCGTTAATTCTCTTCATTTCATTTTGCATATCATCCATTCTCTTTACGATGAAAGTAAATGGTTGCTTAGTTGATGAATGAATAAATGTATCAAGGTCTCTTTTAATATGTGAGACATTGTCGATATCTTTTTCAAGTTCAACAACTTGATCAAGATATTTTTGTTTGATTAAGTAGACTTCTTTATATTTTGGAAGTTTTCTCTTAATCTTCATGAATTCTTTCTCAAGTCCGTATGTTTCATCATACATAACTTCAGAATGAGCGTCGAAATATGTTTTAGCCTGGATTTCTTCATCAAATGATTTAAAGATAGAAATAATATCTTCATCAATTCCATCTAAATCTTGTTTGACTCCATTAAAGTTGAAAGATAAAACTTTACGATAATCTTCTTGTAAGATTTCTTTATAAGATTCAAGTCTAGACATTACTTTTAAGTGATGTAATGGATAGTTTTGTTCTTGTAAAGCATCAAATTTTTCTTTAACTTCTTCCATTTTGCTAGGAATAATTGAAGAAATTCTTACACATAATGAAGGGATTAAATCAATCTGTGAATTTAATTGATCAAGAACTTGCTTAATAAGAGGAAGCTTTGCATCGCTTTCTTCATATCTAGCAGCAGAAGTTAATTCTTCACATTCTTTAAATAATGCATCAATCTTATCAAAGACTTTTTCAAAAGAATTCTTCATGATGACAAGTTCTTCTTCATGACTTACATATTTTTCTTTGATATTTCTATAAAGTCTTTGTAATGTAACTTCTTGTTCGTGGAACTCTTCATCTTTTTTAAGTAAAGAATCTAATGTTGAATAAAGTTCATTAACTCTTCTTTCAAAATCTCCTACTACTTGTTTAGTAGATGCAATGAGATTTGAAATTCCTTTATATTTCTTTTCTGCAATAGTTGATTTTAAGCCAGAGATTGCAACATACGCACTTCTATCATTGCTAGTTAGAATATCCTGATATTGAGAAGAAAATGTTTCGTAATATTGAATATACTCAATATTTTGAGCGGAAATAGATTCAATTTTTCTAATTAACGCTTCACAATCTTCAACAAGCATTGAATGCTTATCAATATAACGATTTTCTAAATCTCTAGAAGCTTTTTTAATACGTGTTCTTCTAATGACATAGACGTAAAAGAAAATAAAGCCCGCAATTAAGACAACTGCTGCAACAGAAATTATCGCAATTAAAACATATAGTTCCATAATAATAAATTCTCCCTTGCTATATATCTTACAATAATTTCTTTTATTTTAAAAGAAAAGGAGCACTTATTTTGGTACATTTGTCTATCTACCCAAATCTTTTTACATAATTTATAATGAAATTAGGAGATAAAAATATGAAACTAGAAGAAAATAATAATATTAATCCTCAATTAGAAGAGAATAAACCTACTAAGAAAAGAAAAAAATTTAAAGAAAAATCTAAAGGTGCTAAAATTGCTATAGTCACCGGTATTTCTTTATCATCGATCCTTCTTTTAGCATTACTTGGTGTAGGAGGATACGTAGGTTATGTCTCTGCTCAGTTTTATAGAATTGAAGATAAACTAGATTTAACTAACGATATTATCAAAGGTACAGGCACTATCAAAAATGCCTCAAATATTGATAAAAACACTGAATTATCAATTTTAACTTACAATGTCGGTTTTGGAGCGTATGACCACGACTATTCTTTCTTTATGGATGTCGGAACTATGAAAGACGGAACTGTCATTACTGGTAAATACGCTAAAGCTATAGATAAAGATCATGCGACAAAAAACACTGCAGGTTCAGTTAAGAAAATAAAAGAAGAAAATACTGATTTTGTCTTCCTTCAAGAAGTAGATAAAGAATCAGATAGATGTTATCATATCAATCAATATGATGAATTTAATAATGCCTTAACATCATATTCTTCAGTCTATGCTTCTAACTTCCATACAGCATATCTAGCTTATCCTTTTAATGACCCTATTGGTAAAACAGAAGCAGGTATAGTTACTTACTCTAAATATGGATTAACATCATCTTTAAGAAGATCATATCCTGTCGATTTATCATTCCCTACTAAGTTCTTTGATTTAGATAGATGTTTCTCAGTTTCTAGAATCACCTTATCAAGCGGAAAAAACCTAGTTCTTGCCAATTCTCATATGTCTGCATATGATGAAGGTGGCAAAATTAGAAGACAGCAATTAGAAATGTTAACTTCATTTATGAGTGAAGAATATGCTAAAGGAAATTACGTAATTGTCGGAGGCGATTTTAACCACGATTTATGTTCTTCAGCAGACCAATTTGAATCAGATGAACTACATCCAGATTGGGTAGCGGAAATCTTACCTACTGATATTCCTGAACACTTCTCTATAATTTCAGGAATGTATGGTCAAGACAATGTAACTAAAGTCCCTACATGTCGTGCCGCAGAAATGCCATATACTAAAAAAACAAATTCTAAAGGAAAAGAATATTTATCTAACTACACAGTAGTTATCGATGGATTTATTTGTTCAGACAATATTACCGTAACAGATTATTACAATATTGATTGGGATTTTGAATTTTCAGATCATAATCCTGCAAGAATGAACTTCACACTTAATATGTAATTTAGAATTAGGAAGATTTATCTTCCTTTTTCTTTTTTATGTTGCAAATATTAAAAATACACAAAATATTTTTCTTTTGTGCAAATTACTATTGACATAACTCCCCTATTTAAATTATTATTTAAAAGCATGTGCAATTAGCATATGAATATTAACCTGTCCGATGAGATGCGAAAATAGTAGTCGAGCTAATCTGACGAAGCACTTTCACCCGAGGTTAGGAATTCATACTCTAAAAGCTTATTGATTCTAAATTAGAATTAAAAGAAAGGAGAAATCAATACATGTCAAGATACACAGGTCCATCATGGAAACAGTCTAGAAGATTAGGCTACTCAGTACTCGGTACTGAAAAAGAATTAGCTAAGAGACCTTATGGTCCAGGCCAGCACGGAAATGATAGAAAGAAAAAACCATCAGAATACGGCAAACAGTTAATTGAAAAACAAAAATTAAGATTCACATACGGTGTTTCTGAAAAGCAATTCAGAAGATTCTTCATGCTTGCTAAAGCTCAGAAGGGTGTTGTTACAGGTACAGCATTCATGCAGTTACTTGAATCAAGACTTGATAACGTCGTATTTAGACTCGGCTTTGCTACAACAAGAAGAGCAGCAAGACAATTAGTTAACCACGGTCACGTTACAGTTAACGGCAAGAAAGTTAACATTGCTTCATTCTTAGTAAAACCAGGTTCAGTCATCGCAGTTAAAGGCTTAGCAGTTGTTAAAGCATCTTTAGAAGCAGCAACAATCGTTCCAGCATACGTAACAGTTGATAAAGAAAAACTCGAAGGTACATTCGTAAGATTACCAGAAAGATCTGAATTAACAAAAGCAATTGACGAATCAGCAATCGTTGAATACTACAACAGAATGTTATAATTCTGAAGTATCAGAACAAAGCTATATAAGCATCTCAGTAATGAGGTGCTTTTTTTGTACTCTCTATTCTCTATCAAAATATATAAAATAACCTAAATATAGGAATATTCATTATCAAATTATTAATTACAAAACTCTTTGCTGGTTGGAAAAGTGTATTTTTTACCCCTCTAAAAAGTTGGAAAAGTGTAAATTTTGCATAGTAAAAAAGTTGGAAAAGTAGACTTTTTAATCGATGATTACGATTCATTAAATGTTCTCCCTTTAGAAATTAAATCCGGTAAAGATTTTAAACACTTTAGAGCACTACCAAAACTATTAACTAATGAAAATTATAAAATGAATATTGGTTACGTTTTTAGTAATTCTAGAGAAATTAAAACAGAAAACAAGATAACTTATTATCCTATTTATTTCATTATGTTTATGTAATTAATTTATCTACCCAAAAAGAAAAGCTCTCATTAGAGAGCTAATCATTACTTAATTTGTTTCTTTCTTCTTCAAATGCAGAATTATATATTTCTGCATCTTCATCAGAAAGTAGACACATATAAACATATTTTAAGTTTGCTGGCTTATAACTTAATAA
>DEWM01000006.1 GCA_002363635.1 Caryophanales bacterium UBA3210
GAATTATTCTTTAAGACAAAATGAAACTGTTTGATCATTGATTCAGTTAATTTATAACTAGCCATATCAATCACTAAATCAATACATCTAAAATGATTAATTGTCTCAATTACATCATTTACATTTATAGTATTTTTAGAATTAATTGTTTTAGTTTCAAAAATATATCTAGTTTCATCATGAGTAAGTTTTGAACCTTCAATATGATTTGAATTGTATGTCATTTCAATTTGAAGCTCATGATATATACCACCAGATCTTTTGGTATCCTTTTCCATTTTTAAAACATCTAATAATTTCCTTTTAATATTAGTATGCCTAATTTGTCTTTCAGGTTTTTTTGCATCTTCAGGAATCAGCCATGTTTTACCATTTAATACTGCACCAGGTATTCTCCCCTTACTACAGTAATCTCTAACACTTCTTTCTGAAATTTCCCATTTTAATGAAATTTCTTTAACTGTTTTATAATTCATATACTTATCACCAACATTATTATACCACATTTCGGCAAAATATAAGTAGAAAACGTACAAAGAAAAACGGCATATATTTTGCCGTTAATTTGTTTTTATTGCCGATTAGTGTGGTGGATATCTTTTAAAGATAACGAACATATCGTCTCAACGTGAGATTCAAAGTTTTTAAAAGTGCTTCATACATATAAAAATCTGTTTTTATAATGTAAATTAATTTTTATATTTAAATAGGTTAATAATATCTATTAAAGAATCTTTTACAGTCTTATAATCTACTTTTTCAAATAATAAATTACATGTAATATCTTCATAATCAGATTTATAATAATCTTTTTCTACTATTTCCTTTAACACTTCAGCTAATGAAACATTGTCCATAGCAGATAAACATTTTTCATGAATCTTTCTTTCATTTTTAACCTCATTAAAAAGTCTATAAAAGGCATCATTAAAAATAATATTATTCTTTATTTTATATAAATCATATAAATGTCTAGAATGTTCTGATTTTTCATTTACAAGATAATAATCAGCAATGGCAAATAATTTATCAATAAATGTTCTTTCTAATGATTGAACTCTAATTTTAAATGGTTCAAGGTTACATTCGGCAATAATTTTATCATAGCCTCTTAATTTCATATATTCATAAATATATGATGACACTTCTTTTTCTACGCATGGAAATGATCTTATAAAAACTGCTGTCTCAATTATCAAATTTGATTTTAAACTTTCACTCTTAAATAATGAATTGTAATCAATTATAAATCTATTAAAATCTCTTCTACTTCTTATATTATCAGAATTTAATAATTCAAAGTTTAATTCAGTAATTGAGTCTTTAATTGAATTACATAATTTTTTTCTTTCTGAATCAGTAGGGTGTTTCATAGTTTCGATATTTAAATCAATATCTTCAGAAAATCTTTCAATTAAATGGTAACATTTAGAAAGTGATGTTCCACCTTTAAATATCATATTATCAATTCTTTTTGATAACTCTTTTAGCATTATTGTTACATAATAATCTTTTTCAATAATTGATACATCTATATTATAATAATTTGCTGTTTGAATAATTATTTCTTCAAATGATTTTCTATCATTATGCAATATCATATATAATCTCACTTTCAACTAAATTTCTCATAACCTTATCAGGAAAAAAAGGTGAATATTTTGTAATTTCTTTTCTATTGATGCCTTTTTCTTTAATATAATTAATAATTAATTTTTTTCTTTCTGCATTAAAATATTCTATTGAAAAAGAATTCATTAATTCTAAAAAAGATAAAACATAAATATTATCATTTGTAATATTAACCCTACTTTTTCTTAATATCACTTTTAAATTATTAATTGTAATCTCTCTTACTCTACTCTTTTCATTATTTGTATATATTTCTATAACATTAGGCATTTGTGAAGTTATACCAACTTTATTAGCAAAAGATAAGCCAGAATAATATCCAGAATTATTAGACAAATATTTCTTTTCTATTATTCTTTGAGGGTTTAAAGAACTATTACCAAAGATAGTTTTTTCAGGGATATAATACATACCTCTTTCATATCTAACAATAAAACTAGAATTGACAAGTTTATTTAATTCTTTTTTTATCCATGGTAATGAATAATTATTAAATTTTATTTCTTCAAATGAAAATGGATTACTATATCCATATTTGTTTATTAGTGCATCATAAAGTGTCATATTTATACCTCCTATTCGCTAACATTATACTTCGCTTTACATAATATGTCAAATTAGAGATAAAATGCTATAAAAACAATTTGCTGCTCCTAGAATACTAAAGATTAAAGAAACCCATGATATATTTATTAAGAATTTAGAATACTTTGTATCAAATTTCATATGTTCATTTATTTTAAACGCCTTCCTTAATCACATATTATATTCTCTAGTACGTCGGCCTATGAACTAAAAAAGAGTGATTACTCACCCTTTAATTCATTATTCATTAATTCTAAGATTTTTTCTTTTGGATCTTTATTTTCAAATAATACTTCGTATACTGCATTAATAATTGGAGAATAGATGTTATTAGTTACACTGATATTATGTGCAATCTCACATGCATAGACACCTTCTACAGTCTTAGTGTTATTTGCTTTAAAATATTCTACACCTTTAGAACCAATTGTATAGCCTGCAGAATAGTTTCTAGATGTTTTAGAAGAGCAAGTTAAGATTAAGTCGCCTATACCTGCTAAGCCTAAACAAGTCTTCTCTAATCCTCCAAAATGAATGACATATCTAGATACTTCTGCTATACCTCTAGTAATTAAAGCAGATCTAGTATTTACTTTGCATCCAAGTCCATCTAATATACCTGATGCTAAAGCTATAACATTTTTTAATGCTGCACAGTATTCAGCGCCTATAACATCACTTATTGTATAAACTCTAAAATAAGATGAAGAAAATACTTCTTGTACTTTTTTAGCAGTTTCTAAATCATCTGAAGAAGCAGTAATTGCAGTTAGTTGATGTTCCGCTACTTCTTCTGCAAATGAAGGACCAAGTAAAGATACTAACTTAACTGTCTTATTAGTAATTGCATTATTAATAACATAAGAGAATGTCTTACTTGTTTCTTTATCAAACCCTTTAGCGACATTAACGATAATAACATTATCATTAATAATATTATTAAGTTTATTAATTGTAGATACTAACGCAAAAGATGGTACTGCAAGTAATACTATAGAAGCATCCTTAACAGATTCTTCAAATGATAATGTTGCTCTAACATTATCATTAATACTAAAGCCATTATTAAAATATTTAGTATTAGTATGCTTAGTATTAATTTCATTTACTTCATCTTCATTAATACCATATATAACTACTTTATATCCATTATTACCAAGCAAATCTGCTAAAGCAGTTCCCCAAGCTCCTGATCCAATTACAGAAATCTTATTCATAATTATCTTACCTCTTTATTGATTAATATTATCTTATAAAATAAGATAGGAGTTCAATAAAAAGTATGAGTTTAAGGCAATATAAAAAGACTGTTATGCTACTACACATATACAGTCTAATAGTTTTTTTAATAGACAATTATCTTAATAACTCAATTTAATCAATTGTAATTTGATAATGAACATTAAAATCTTTGTCATATGTGCCATATGGCACTAAGTTTTCTTTATGAAGTCTTCCAAGAACAATACAAGGATGAATTCCTATTTTTTTGGCAAATAGACTAATAGAACTCTTTGACATGTCATTTTTATTAATAAATTCGTCCCATTTATCTTTAGGAATCAACATGTTAGCAGCCATTTTGTCTGCCTCATCATCCTCATTACCCTTCATATTAATTAAAGTCTCTCTTCTATGTTCCATAGGTACATGAGAGATTTCATGAAACAAAGTGAACCAAAATAGGTCGGCACTCCCACCTCTATTAGAAACAGCAAGCATTACATTTTGTTTACTAAACCATTTTGTAGCGCCATAAATATTTGATTTTGAAAGATAAGGCAATAATATAAAAGATATTCCACACTCAGTTAAAATCTCTTGGAGTCTAGGATAAAATACTCTAGGTTCTTGAATAGTCATGCCTCTAATTTCTTCTATTGAACTTGTTAATAGTTTTTTGTCATATGCAATTCCATTCTTCTTTCGAGCTTCATTTAGAGCAAGTGCAATCCAAAAATTTTGAAAAAAGCAATCACTATCTTTTTGGGTATGTTGTTCCTTTAGACATACAAATGAATCTTTTCTATTAAGTAAAAGTAAACTATTTACATCAACTAATTTTCTACATTTAAAAACAATATCTTCCTTACTATCACCATCAGAAATGTATTTAAAATCAAGAAGATATTTTTTTACTTTTTTTATTAAATTCCATTCTTTATCAATTTCGTTTTCTCTGTTTTTTCATTTAGAAATACATTATATTGATTTTGTAAATTTGTCCAATAGCTTAGTGAATTATCAAAATATTGTGATAATTTATATGCAACATCAAAAGTAATATCACCTTTACCAGTGATAAGTGCAGATAACGTTCTTTCTGAAATTCCGGTTCTTGCAGCAAACTCTTTTGCGGTCATCTCCATTGCTTCTAAGGATTCTTTAATATAGATTCCTGGATGAAATCTTCTAATATTCGCCATAATGTTCACTTATCTCCTTTATTTTTATCTTTTTAACACTTTTCAAAAACATTTTTTCATTATCTGTAGGCTGTAAGATGTTATCATTCTCATCAATCATTTGAATTAAAAGTCTCCATTTACTTTTTTTCTTGTCTAATGATATAGAATAGTAATCTTTTAAATTACCTTTCTTATGTTCCATATAGAAAAACAAATTACTTTTAATATCGTATGCATTTTCAGCAGCTTCTAAAGCTCCTAAAAACATTAACATTCCTTCGGATATTGCTAAGCCGTATTTTTTCTTCATATATTTTTCATCTTCGTATTTTTCTTTTAGTTTAGAAGGGCTGAATTCATACTTCATCAATATTATTTTTGCAATTAAATTACAATTTATGTAATTTGAAAAAGATGGCCGTTTAATTGATAATATTAATATAGTAGACTCACTTGAAGATCTTTTACCTTAGTCAAATAAAATACATTCTAATATAAAAATTGTTCTATTGTTTCAAACAGCCTGTTTGAAATTATATTATTTTATATGGCTATCTTTTATGCATACAAAAGTCTAAAACGACACAAGATAGATGAAACTACCATGTGTCGTTGGATTTATTGAAAGCTGATTAATTATAAATTTACAATTACTATTAAGAAATATATCCATCTGATGAAATATTAGCCATTAACTGATAGATTGAATTTTTATATTCTAATTCATCTATTATGAGTATATGATTGCATTGATAACTTGAAGACCCGGTATGAGTATTAAGAGAATTTAAAATAGAAACATAATGTCTAGTTCCATCAAAATCAAAGTTTAATAAAACATCTTTATTATGATGATATCTGTTACTACCAATTTGCCAATTATTTATTGAAAAATCAGATGGATTTGATATCGGTATTCCTAATTTTACTTTGCTATTACTATTCTTATTTGCTGCTGCTTGAACAAAGTATAAATAATAATCTGATAAAGTATAACGCATATATTTTGGCGAGGAAATTACAACATTTATATATTCATTAGTTCCGTTAATTAATTCATAATAATAACAAAATGGATTATAATCATTATCCCAACAATTAACATATCCTCCTAATGGTGTAAAATACATTTTAAATATGGAATCTTCATCAGTTCCTAAATATACAATTTGATTTTTCTTATCATACTCGAACCCATTATTTAAAAGATTTTTAATTTGATATGTATTCATACTATTAAGCAAATCTCTAAATAAATAAACGCTTTCTTGATCACAATATTGATAAAGTAACGATACATAATTATGAGTTGTAGTATATATCATATCGTGGTCTGAAATTATGCATCCTGTTTGCACTCCGTCATTACCATAATTAATTCCTGTATAACTCAAACTATCTAGATTTATACAAGATGAGAATACTGTAGAATCATGCTCAATATTATCTTTATCTAAATAATTTGAAACCGCACATACTTTGACATGCATCATATCTGTTGCACCTTTATCGCCATATGATGTCCATTGGCATTCTTTAAATAATAAATAATTTGCAATACTTTCCCCATTAAATGCATTTGAACTTAAATGCTTTTTAAAATAATCAACAAACGAAGCATCACTCACCCAAACAACATTTGAATTATCATCTCTAATTAAATTTCCTACGGCATCAATTTGTCCAATTACAGTTGTGTAAATACCCATTTTTGCCGCCAATACCATTAAGTATGAAATTCTAACAAACCCATATTCATTATATTCACAATTATGTAATGGATACATATATCCAAAATATTTACTATTTCTATTAATACATATTGCTGCATATATTGATAAGTGAAATGTTGTGAAATCAATATAAACATCTCTATCAGGATATTTATTCTTATACAATATCGCTTGCCAAATTAATAATCCTTCACCTATGTTAGGATTATTTTGAGGAACACCTGGTTCATAGGCAAAAGACTCAACTGAAACCTTCTTGCCATTAATATTTTCGAAAACATTAAGTTGTCTACCTTGAAAATTTAATTTGTTATTTAATCGCGGATAATTTTCGAAAGCAGAATCTATCAATTCCTCTGATGAAGATTGAGAAATTGCATAAATATCTTCAAATTTTATTCCATCATCATACGAAGAACTTAAAGGTGCTGGTTGTTGTTTTGAAACATAATCATAATAATTTGTTTTTGATGCACTAACATCGTTTTTGGTGATCTTATTTACAAATGCACTATTCCAATAATTATCATCTAAATTTTCAACCTGTAAATCATTCCATAGACTTGAATCATAATTTATTATTGCTTTGTTTGTATTTCCATAAACAATAGGTCCAGAATCTGCACTATTGCCATTTAAATCTATTCCAATAATATCAATAGTGGTACCTGTTGTTGTTATATAAATGACACCGCCTTGTTTTGCAGAATTATTTTCAAATAAAATTGATTCCAAATTCAAAAGTGATGCTTGAGAAATATAAATTGCTCCACCATAATTAGATGAGATATTATTTGTAATTTCACTATCACAAATATATGATTTTTCTAAAGCACCTGTATATACATATAATGCTGCACCATTATTTGATGAAGTATTTTCATCAAAAATAGATTGGTACGCATTCATTTTTGCATTAGTATATAATGCTATACCACCGCCATTTTTTGCTTTGTTCTCTTTAATTGTAGAAGAATATAATTTTAATTCAGATTTATTAATGTAAATTGCACCGCCATAATTTGTTGCAATATTTTGTTTTAATATTACATTATTTAAAATCGCGTTACTTTCTGAATATAAAGCTATACCACCACCATTGTATAGTGAATTATTAGATATTAAATTACCTGAATCATATTCAATAATTCCGCCAGTAGAATATAACGCGCCTCCACCATAGTTTGTCGAATTAGAGGTGTTATTACTAAAATCAACATTTTTTAAATAAATAGAATTACTTGCTAAATATAAAGCTCCACCATTACCTACTGCATTATTACCTGTAAATGAACAATCAAACAATTGAATATTTTGACCAGTAGTATTTCTACTAGTTATATATATAGCACCGCCATAATTTGAAGATGAATTATTTAAGAAAGATGTTTCCTTTAGAGTAACTAATGATTCTAAAGTAGAAGAACTTGTATACGAAATATAAATCGCACCACCATTTTTTCCAATCGTATTTTCATTAAATTGAGAATTAATTATAGTTAATCTTGAACTATGTAGCGAAATTGCTCCACCATTTGATGAAGATGAATTCGCTAAATTACTCTCAAAAGTGCTATTTGTTATAGTTAAATTGCTTTCTCCAGTTTCATAAATAGCACCTCCTTCACCTAAAGCAGAATTGCCAGTAAAGTTAGAATCACTAATTGAGACTTCGCTCTTTCTAGAAATATAAAGAGCACCACCATGCATATCGGAATTAGTTCCATCTTTATCAATAGAACTATTATTTCTAAATGAACAATTTGTTAATGAAGCAATACAACCGTATTCATAGGTATCATCAGAAGTAGAAACACCTAAAGCACCGCCTCTATTGGCGGTATTTCCTTCAAATAATATATTCTCTAATCTTGATTGACGTCTTGTTAATGTATTATCACCATAATACAAGTAAACAGCACCGCCCTTAGAATAAGCAGAGTTATTAATATATTTTGACCCAAAATCTAATAATACACCTGAGCAATTAATTGCTCCACCATTACCAGAAGTACTAACATTTGAATTAAAAATAGCATTATTATAAATAACAATAGCAGATAGTGTTTGCGAAAAAATTGCACCGCCAGAAGCATCAGAACTGTTATTCTTAAAAACTACTGAACCATTATCTTCTATGTTTTTATCGCCAATAATTAATTCAGAATATTGTGAATCAACTAAATATATAACTCCTCCATATTTTGAAGCAATATTATATTCAAATGTAGTTGCATAAAGTCGACACATCTTATAATTACAAATTACTCCGCCTCTACCTGCTGTATTATTAGTAAATGTGCCACCATAAATATTTAAATTAGCATTATTATAAATAACACCGCCATAATAAGAGAAAGTCACATTGTCATTTTCACCATTAACGGAGTTATTTATAAATGTCCCACCATATATATTCATTACCCCATTAGTAATAATAGCAACAGATCCACCAGCTTTTTCGGGACTTGAAAGGTAATATTTTCCATCTAAAGCTCTACTATTGCCAACTTTATGATTATTCTTAATAACAATTCCATTATATACATTCAAATAAGAGCTATTAGTAACAAAGAAGACCGACCCGGTAACATCACAACTAACATTATCTTTATTACCATCGATTGTTATTTCATTAATGCTACCATCAACGCCAATACTCAACGAGCAATTACCATTATTAATCAAACAATTCTTTCCATCTTTTGTTTCACCAATTACAAACAAATCACCATTAAAATCAGCGCTTCTAGATAATGTAACAGGTTTTGTCGAATAAATAACTGAATTACCAGTTACATATAATGTTCTATCGATAGAAATATCATTTGATATATTTATATAATCTACTCCATTAGCTAAATAAAGTTCTAATTGTTCAATAGTTGATGTCTCTTCAAGTTGCCAAATTGGAGTTACCGTCTTATTAGAGGTTATTGTACCAAAAGGACTAAAATCATCACCATTCTCATCAACCCATTTAACAAATTTATATCCAATTTTTGAAATATTTGGTAATTCGTACTTCCCAGTAGAATCTACTCTAATTTCATCCACTAAATCATCATTAATAGTAATTACATATGCAGCGTCAATTTTAGGAATACTTTCACTTTTAACAGCATCACAAAAATCACATTTATAAACAATCTGACCATCATTATCAAAAGTTGGTTCAACAATATTTGAAATAGAATAACTATGTTCAATCATATTAATATCTTCTATTTCTATTGATTCTGAATGATCATCGTATATTGCTGTATATAATGTAATTCCTTTTTTTGTGCATGTTGATGGTGTCTTTATTATACTAGTAACTTCAGCATCATGCATTTCAACAATTGTTTCATCATTGCTGCATACATATTTTGCTTGTGCTGTCTTACCATCTTCGCTCCAAACAAAAGAATCAAATATATAATTCTGATTATTACTACAAGATATAAATAAAAATAAACTCAAAAAAATCAAAATAATGATATAAACATATATATATATATTTTTCTTTCTAAACCAACAATTACATTTTTCCATTATAAAAATGCTCCATTCTATTTATTATAAGTGTATCACAAAAAAGATTTTTTTCAAATCACATAAAAACGACACAAGATAGCTATATGCAAAATACAATTAATTACTGAATAAAAGTATTATGTAAAGTCAAACAGTTTTTTTATAGCAAAATGAAAAAGCAAATTATTTATTAATAAAATATTCACTTTCTTTTAATTTATTAATTTTCTTATCTTTAGTTTCAATTTTTAAATTGTGAGAATAAGCGGAGAAAAAAATATTAATATCAACCATATCATTGAATCTAATAGTTCCGCTTACTAGTAATAACTCATTTAAATATATTTTATATATTTCTTTTGTAATTATATCATTTGAGCGAAGCGAAACAACATCGTCAATATATTTATCGATCAGTTCTTTTTTAAATTTTACTTTGTTTACAACCGCTATACCATTAGTTGTAAATGATATAATATGATTCAAGTTCAAATAATCACTTCCAATAGATTTGTTTATCTTGTCTATAAATATATTAATTAGACTTTTATACAATTTTTCCTCAACATCCTTTGATTTATTATTGAAAACTAAATAAGCTAGTTCGTTTCTCATATTTTTTGATATATCATGTATTACTACATTAATTGCATCTAATGCTTTTTCAAAAGAATAATTATCAATTTCTTTCGAATAATTCATTCTTTTATTCAAAAGTGACAATTGTAATAACATACCGCAAATATCTAAAAAGGACTTAGAAATAGCAAAAGCGCAAAGGTCACATATTAATAATGCTTCATTATATCGTATATTTATATTTCTATTGTCAAATACATTTAAAAGATTAGAACTTGTTAATAATATAGATTTTGATTTCTTTACAAATAAGTCTAAATTTACAAATTGTTTAAATCGTTCTTGAGCATTTTTATTTTTTAGCATTTCAAAAATTGACATATCACAAAAATAAATAGTCTCTTCACTATTAAGTTTGCATCTTTCAATTAATAAGTTTGTATCAAGTAAAACCATATTCATTTTTTTAGTTTTAAATCACATCTATCATTTATTTAATCCACATTTTCTATACCATATTTATTTTTTAAATTCAAATTGATAATATTCTTTAGTTAAACTTGCCAAAACAGGTAAATATATTTTTAAAAATATTCGCTATATTCAAATGGTAGTCTATCTCCAAAATTTTCGTTACCATCATCATAGGTATATCTCCATTTTTCAAATTCATCTCCTACATTATAAAACAAATCAATTAAAGTATATCTTGAATCACAAGGAACAGCTTGTATTTTATCTTTAATTTTTTCGTCTAAGTTGTAATATAGGTAGTTAAGATCATGTCCTTTCTTGTAATTAATTTTTTATTTTTTAGTAAACATTTTAAATACAACTTACAAGGGAAAAAATCCATTTACAAACGTAAGTATAGCAACTATTTTATAAACAGTTTTTCAAAATTCATCAATCTTTTGCTTTTCACCTCTATAACATCTTTTATTTCAACATACCTTAATCTATAAGAATATTTATTAATAATTTTTACTCAAATCAAATTTTAATAATTATTTTTTGCATTTATTTTCTTTTTCATGTTCTGATAATTCAATAAGAATAGCAACTGCTTTATCTTCTTTTTGATTGTTCAAATTAGTATTTATATTTTTCTTTAGAACTTTGTTGATAAGTAACAATAAAAAATTATTTTTAATAATCAATAAGAAAGCAAAATATATAATACCACCAATTATTGTAATAATTATGAATGATAAAATTGAATATGATAAATATTTATTTAAGAAAAATATAGCAGTAAACATTAAAATTGTACCTAAAATATATTGCCAAGATGATAATAATATTTTTCTTAAAGAAACTATTTTCATTCTATAGACAAATATTGCTTCCATAAAAGCAACAATAACTTCAGCAATTGCTGTAGTAATTGCTGCTCCAGTTGCACCAAGCCAAGGAATAAAAATAAAATTTAACCCAAAATTAACTAATGCAGCTACTACAACTGAAAATGTTAGATATTTTTCTTTACCAATAGGAATAAATAATTGAGTTCCAAAAATTTCCGAAAAACCTGATGAAACAAATCTAATAGACATAATCATTAATAATAATGGGACTTCTAAATAGCCATCGCCAAAAAACCACGAAGACAAATTTGCTCCTAATACGCATACTCCAGCAATAAGAGGCAACCCAATCATCCATACATAATTTGAAGCGTAATAAATATTATTTTTAAGAGCTTCTATATTATTTTTTGAATACTCATATACATTTCTTGGTAACATAATTGGTGAAATAATAGTTACCAAAATTAATATAATTGAATTCATTTTATAAGCTTGTTCGTAACAGCCATTTTCATAATCAGGATTACTTGCTAATAATCCAATCATAGTTCTATCAAGAACAGAATAGATAGTAATTGCTAAAGTAGGTAAAAATATTAATAAAGATGGAATTATATGTTGTTTTAAATTCAATGATTTAAGTGAAACTTTTCTAACCATTTTTATAGCTCTCGGCCACATTAAAACTGTAGAAACTATAACTGAAATTGATAAGCACAAAACATAAATCCACAAATCATTTTCTTTTTTTACAAAAGCAAAAATTCCAACAAGCCCTATTATTTTAGCTAATATAGATCTAATAGCAATTGATTTAAAATCTTCAATACCCTGAAATAAAAATTGAATATCAAAAGCGCATGAAATTAATTGAATGCCTAAGATTAGAATTAAAGTATTATATTTCTCCCCAAATCCAATGGTAAAAATTAAAGAAATTAAAACAATAGTCGAAATTAATGTAGAAATAGTTTTTAATATTAATATCTCAAAAAATGTTCTGCTTAATTTTTCTTGTTCATCCCTATTTTTAGCAATCTCTCTTTGGCCATAAATAGTAAATCCTAAATTAGCAAATAAAATAAAATAAGTTATTATTGAAAAAGAATAGCTATATTTTCCAATCCCTTCTTCATGTAAAATTCTTGACACATAAGGAGTAGTAAGCAAAGGTACAATAAGTGTTAATATTTGACTTATAAAATTATAAATATAATTTTTTAGTAGTTTCTTCATTACTATTCTCCATAAAAAAGGTAAGCTTTGTTAGTTTACCTTTAATATTATAATAATTTAGCTATCAATTTATCAACAATAAACATTATTTAACAAATTCAATAATAGCATCTGCCATATCATCAAGCATTTGATCAGTCATCCCTGGATATACTCCAATCCAAAATGTATTATTCATAATATAATCTGTAACATGTAAATCACCAACAACTCTATAACCTTCACCATTTTTTCTCATATCATCAAAACATGGATGCTTTACTAAGTTACCTGCAAATAAATTTCTTGTTTGAATTTTCTTTGATTCTAAATGCTTTGTTAATTCAGTTCTAGAAACACCATCTTTACAAGTAATTAAGAAACCAAACCATGAAGGATCAGAATTTGGGCAAGCTTCTGGAAGAATTAGTTTATCTGATACACATTCAAGATTTTTTCTAAGTCTTGCCCAATTATGTTTTCTTTTTTCAACAAAAGTTGGAAATTTTTTTAATTGTGCAACACCAACAGCAGCTTGCATATCTGTAACTTTTAAATTATAACCAAAATGCGAATATGTGTACTTATGATCATATCCCTTAGGTAATTCACCATATTGTCCATCAAATCTATGTTTACAGAAATTATCAACACCTGATGGGCAAATACAGTCTCTTCCCCAATCTCTCATCGATTTTGCAATTCTATATAAAATTGGATTTCTAGTATAAACAGCGCCACCTTCCCCCATAGTCATATGATGTGGAGGGTAAAAGGAAGATGTACCGATGTCACCAATAGTACCTGTAAATTTCTTTTCTCCATTTATTTCATATGTTGATCCTAAAGCATCGCAGTTATCTTCAATTAACCATAAATTATGTTTATCACAAAATTCTTTAACTGCTTTTAAATCAAAAGGATTACCAAGTGTATGTGCAATCATGACAGCTTTTGTCTTAGCTGATAAAGCTTTTTCAAGCATAGAAACATCAATGTTATACTGCGGAATAGTAACATCAACAAATACAGGAACTGCACCATAGTTAATAATTGGAGTAACTGTTGTTGGAAATCCACAAGCAACGGTAATAACTTCATCTCCACGTTTAATAGCTCTTTCTCCAAGTTCTGGAGCAGTTAATGTCATAAATGCTAATAAATTTGCACTTGAGCCAGAGTTTACTAATAGGACTGGCATCTTAATACCTAAATAAT
The DNA here is from genome assembly GCA_002363635.1 of Caryophanales bacterium UBA3210. Classification (GTDB taxonomy): domain Bacteria; phylum Bacillota_I; class Bacilli_A; order RFN20; family CAG-449; genus UBA3210. The sequence goes on from DEWM01000006.1 coordinate 14,200, forward strand.
TAGCCATATCTTTTTCAAATTTGTCACAATATCTACCTGATGTTAGCCAAAATTCTAATGAAGAATCAACTAAATTTAACATTTCTTCTTCATCATAAACTCTTGCAGCATAAGTGATACGATCGCCAGTTTGGTAATCTTTTTTTAAATGATTTTCTTTATAAAATTGTTTAACAAGTTCTAAAATCTTTTCTTTCGTATTACTCATTTTATTTATCCTTTTCTAAATTCAATATCTTATAATTTATTATTAATCCCTATTTCTTCTTCAATTTTTAACTGCAATTATTTCCTTATATGTTTTGCAGTTAATTATTTAATTAAGCTTAATATTTACTAATAATTTCGTTAATTCTTTTGCAATTAGATACAATATCTCCTTTCATCATAAAACTGCCTCCAACAGCAAAAATTTTATCACAAGCCAAAAACTCCTCTAGATTTTCCATATCTACCCCACCAGTTGGCATAAATTTAACTTGTGGGAAAGGTCCAGCTAAAGCTTTAATTGTTTTTAATCCTCCAAAATTATTAGATGGGAAAAATTTAATTACTTTAATATCATATTCTAAAGCAGCCATAATTTCAGTAGGAGTAACGCATCCTGGATAATATGTGATGCCTTTTTGCTTACATACTTCCGCAATATTTCTAGAAAATCCTGGGGATACAATAAATTTAACTCCTAAATCAATTGCTTTATTTGCTTGTTCAGCATTAATTACTGTTCCAGCACCTACTATTAAATCAGGAAAATTTTTTATTGCATACTCAATTGCTTTTGGCGCATATTCTGTTCTAAAAGTAATTTCCGCAACAGGGAGTCCTCCTTTAATTAAAGCGGATAACTTTTCTTTTGTTTCTTCTTCATTATTTAGCACAACTACTGGAATAACTTTTAATTTCATAATTTATCCTCCTACTCTAAATCATTTATAAATTCTTCAATAATTTTTTCTTCATATTCATCTTTATATTGGTCACTTAAAAATCTTTTAACCACATGTTCTGAAAAGAATTTCCACGAATTAACTTCATCGTTAGGTGTAATTGGATAGAAATGAATACCATGTATTTTTGCCGCTTCATAATCACCCAAAGCATCGCCTATCATAATGATATTCTCAGTTTTATAACCAGAATCTATTAATTTTTTTAAAACTTCAGATTTTTTTCCTGCATCTTGGCAAGCAACTGCTTTAAATAAATTATAAATATTTACTCTTTTCCATTCTGATTCAACGGCTGTTCTTGGGGCAGAACTCACTCCAACTAAATCTGCTTTAGTCGCTAATTCTTTTATCAAATCTACAACACCTTCAAAAGGTTGTGAATCTGGTAAAGATTTAATAAGTGAGTTTACTTCAATTGACCATTCGATAGCTTTTTTTAAAACATTATCATTAGAAATCTTGTTTGAATCCATATATTCTTCAATTGATTCTATTGAATATTTTTTTGTCATATGAACCCATTTATCAAATTCTTCTTCTCCATCAAATTTATATCCGTATTTTTTTGAATAATCAATTATTTCTTCTAATCCAAGGAATCTATTAATACCTCTTTTTTTAGAATATAAATTAACTTTAATCCAATGCTGAATAATTTTTTGTTTATGATTATCGATATTAAACACTTTAATAAATGCGGGTCCAAAGCAATTAATATGCTTAGTATTCATAGAATCCATGACAGTTCCATCACTATCAAAGCAAATAAGATGTTCGTTAGTTTTTTCTACATAAGCCATTTTATTACTCCTTTATAATGCTTTTAAAATATTCAGCGGTTTCTTTAATACCTTCCTCAAATGTATATGAAGGGCTAAATCCAGTGTCGTTTTGCAAATTTGAAATATCAGCTTCCAAATGCATAACTTGATTTGGATAATAAGGTAATTTGCCAAATCCAATCTCACATTGTGGATTTACAATATCCCTTACTGCAATAATGTATTGTTTTAGAGTTCGTGTTTTTCCGCTACCAAAACAATATACCGCATTATCAATTCCATTTTCTGCAACTAACCTAAATGCCTTAGCGGCGTCTTTAGAATAAATAAAATCCCATATTTGATCACCATTTGTTGTCTTAATTCGTTCACCTTTAATAAAAGATTTAATTAGTGAAGAAATTAAAGTATATTCTCCATCGTACGGGCCATATAATGAAAGAATTCGGCACCAATTATGTCTGATATTATATTTTGAACACGCAACTCTAGTAAGATTACATGAAGCCAATTTACAGATTCCATATCCATTATCAGGATTACATGCTGTATTTGGTGTTAACACACCATCAACATGACCGTATTCGCTCTGACTTCCAGCGCCAATAAAAACCCTACAGCCAATATTATGTGCAAGTTCAACCGCATCTAAAGCAAACTTTATATTTTCACTTTGTTTATATAAATCTTGTCTAGAAGCTCCATATGTTCCATCCCATCCAAAGTGATAAAAAACATCATAATCATGTGTCAACTTTTCGGATAAAGATAATAAATCATTCAAATTACATTCAACAATTGAAACAAGTGGGCTTGATGGAATATTAGTTATTCTTCTTGAGCCAACACGAGAGATTGCAGTTACTTGAATGTTGTTATTAATTAGTTCTTGAATCAAAGCTGTTCCAACTGCACCTGTTGGACCGGTTATAATTACTTTCTTTATTTGCATATTAATCTTTCTTACATTCTTCTAAAAGTGGGATTATCATAATTTTTTTCAACTCTTCACGTGGTAAGAATGGAGCTAAATCTTCTAATGGTCTAGAAACTAATCTACCATCAGGATATTTTTTTGTCGCGCTCTTAGGTTCAAATTTTTGTTCTGAGTCAACAAATATTTCAACAAAGACATATCCATTCATTTTTAATATATCATCTAATTTGCACATTTCATCATTTGATTTTATTGATACATATGGCATTCCATAAGCGTTAGCAATTTTTTCTAAATTTGGGAATGATAAGTCATATGAATCATTTGGCCCAACACCAAACATTGAATGTTCAGGGAATAAGTTAGACTCAGTTTGTCTCATTGAGTGATATCCGTTATTATTAATAACAAATAATTTTATTGGTAGTTTGTGGAATACAATAGTTTGTAATTCTTGTAAGTTCATTTGAATTGAGCCATCGCCAGAAACGCATATTACTTCATCATTAATTGCAAATGCCGCGCCAATTGCAGCAGGTAAATCATAACCCATAGAGGCTGCACCACTATTGATAATAAATCTTTGGCCTTTTTTGATTTCGTATCCATGACTACCAACAACACAAGCACTGCCATTACCAACTACAGTAACTTTATTTTCAGGAAGTCTTCTACTTAACTCTTTAATGAAGCAATAAACATTAGCTAATCCTTTTTGCTCATAATGCTTAGGTAAAACTACTGGGTAATTCTTTTTCCAATCTTGGCATGTCTTATTCCATTCAACATTATTTGTTAAAATTACATTATTTAATCTTTTTACAAGTTTTGATAAGAACTTTTTAGCATCAGCGCAAATTGGTAATTCAACATGAATTGTAGGTTTCTTCAATTCATTTTCATCAATATCAACCATAATTACAAAAGCTTCTCTAGCCCAAGTATTTTTATTATAGCCAACTTGTCTAACACCAAGTCTACTTCCAACTGATAAAACTAAATCACTATTTTGAATAGCCCAGTTGCCAGCTCTATCGCCCATTAATCCTGCTCTACCTACATATAAGTCATTAGTATCTTCAATTAAGTCAATTGAATCCCACCCAGTAACAACAGGGATATTTAACAACTTTACCGCTGCAGTAAATTCCTCAAATGCATTTGCAATTCTAATGCCGTTTCCCGCATTAAATACAGGTCTTTTAGCATTTTTAACTAATTCAATAACTTTGTCAATTATCTTTTCATCAACATCATATGGATTTTCTTCAAAACCTTCTTTAATTGGATCAAAATGAATAAAATCTTCTTCATCTACTAAAGCACTTTGTACATCAAGTGGAACATCAAGCCAAACAGGTCCAGGTCTACCATTTTTTGCAAGATAAAGAGCTTTTTCAAGATGATACATAGCTTCATTAGGTTTGTTAAGCATAACTGCATATTTTGTCATAGCAGAAACGCATTTAGTAATATCATACTCTTGGTCACCAATTGCCCTAACATCAACATTGCAGCCCCTAGCAGTGACAGCATATCTTACTTGTCCAGAAATAACTAACATTGGAATAGAATCTAACCATGCTCCAACAACACCAGTTAATGTATTAGTTCCACCAGGACCTGTTGTTACACAAACTAATGGGATTTGTTTATGTAATCTAGCATATGCCTCTGCAGCAATCGCAGCAGCTTGTTCATGCTGTACAAAAACATTTTTCATTCCTTTTACATGCGCAAAAGCATCATCTAAGTGCATTGCACCTCCACCAGGTACTGTAAAATCAGTAGTAATGCCTTGCTTTACTAAGTATTCTGCAAAAAAATCCGATACTCTTTTTTTCATATTTTCCTACTTTCTATTGAAAAACTCTTCAATCTCTCTATCCATCTCTAATGGAATACTCTTCTTATCATTTAAATAGACTTTTGTCCATTCACAAATTTTATTGATGGTATCATTAATATGCCATCTGGGAGTCCACCCAAATACTTCTTTAATTTTAGAATTATCTAATTTTAAAAATGCTGCTTCATGCGGCCCACCATCAAATTTATTAACCCAAGTTAGATTATTACCCCATGATATAGTAAACATATCAACTAAATTTCCTGTAGTAACACAATCACAGTCATCTGGCCCAACATTGTAATAACCTTCAAAAGATTTATTTCCATATTGTTTTTCACAAATTTCTAAGTAAATATATAAAGGTTCTAAAACATGTTGATAAGGTCTAGTAGAATGAGGATTTCTAACAATAATATCTTTACCAGTTTCAATTGCTCTAACACAATCTGGAATAATTCTATCGTTAGCAAAATCACCGCCGCCAATTACATTGCCAGCTCTTGCTGTTGAAATAGAGCAATCTCTATCTTTAAAGAAAGATTTTTTGTATGAATGTGTGACTAATTCGCTACAAGATTTTGAGTTTGAATATGGATCATATCCATCTAAAGGTTCATCTTCTTTAAAAGGATGATTAGGAATATCATCATTTAAATAAACTTTATCTGTAGTAACATTTAAAAATGATTTAACAGATGAAGTTAATCTAACGCATTCAAGTACATTAACTGTACCAATTACATTAGTTTCATAAGTATATTTAGGTTCTTTGTATGAATCTCTAACAATTGGTTGAGCCGCTAAATGCATTACGATTTCTGGTTGAAATTCATCAAAAACCTTTTTTAATTTATCAAAATCTCTGATATCTCCAATAATGGAATTCATTTTAGATGAAATATCTGCTAATTCAAATAAATTCGGATTAGTTATGGCCTCTAAAGAATATCCAGTAACAATTGCTCCTGCATTAACTAATATACGACAAAGCCAGGTCCCTTTGAACCCGGTGTGTCCTGTAACTAATACTCTTTTATTTTTATAGAAAGACAAATCTAACATATTTAATCCTCCCATATTTTCCATGGAGCTTGACCGCTACTCCATAATTTTTCTAATTTATTTTTTTCATTTAATGTATCCATACATTGCCAAAAACCATTATGAACATATGAATTCAATTGGTTGTTTTTAACAAGTGTTTTAAGAGGAACATCTTCAAAAGGCATTTCATCATTTGAAATGTAGTCAAAAATTTCTGGATTCATTACCATAAATCCAATATTTATTAAATCACCGTCAAAATCTGATTTTTCTCTAAACGCTTTAACTGTACCATCTTTATTAAGATCAACTACACCTTTAGACTGTCCAAAATTATAAACAGTCATAGTTCCTATTTTTCCAGACTTTTTATGTTCTTCTAACAATTTCTTTAAATCAATATTACCTACTGCGTCACCATAAGTAACCATAAATGGTTCATTACCGATATAATTTTTTACTCTTTTAATACGTCCGCCAGTTTGAGTATTTAATCCAGTATCAACAACAGTTACTTTCCAATTATCATTTGACTTATTATGAACTATTTTTTCATTATTTTTCATATCAAAAGTAACATCATTATTATATAAAAAATAATTAGCAAAATATTCTTTAATTACTCTCTGTTTATATCCTGCACAAATAATAAAGTCATTAAATCCTTGTGCAGCATAAATTTTCATAATATGAACTAAAATAGGCAATTCGCCAATTTCAATCATTGGTTTTGGTTTTAAATGTGATTCTTCAGATATTCTAGTACCTAAACCGCCTGCTAAAATTACTACTTTCATTTTTTTAACCTCTTAATAATTTTCTTAATTATAGTTAATATAAATTTCGGAACCATACAAATAAATATAATTGTAAATTTCGAGCAAGAAGAATACTTCAATAAATATTCTTTGTATTTTTTATAAATATCAAAATTAATATTATTAGATTCTCTAAACGATAACAAGCCCTTAAAAGTTAGGAAATCTAAATTTATTTCCGCTTGTTTTATTATTACATCAAATTTCTTTTCATTCAATTGAGATGCTTTTTTCATTACAGATGGAAAATTTTTAGCCCATAATTCAATACCTGTCTTATATTTTGAAACCCACATTGATGATTTTTTATAAATATTTGGAATTAGAAAATCATCTCCATATGCAGTAGCATTTATATTAGACGATATTTTTTTAATAACAACATATGGATAAATAAAGCCTGATCCAATGATATCGTTATAATCATTTACATCAATATCATCAAAACAAGTACTCTTTACTATTGTTCCTCCATAATATGGTAGATGCCAAATATTATCAAACATATAGTTATAAATATCATTATAAATAAAAGGCATTTTTTTATATTTACTCATTTTATAAAAATAATTAATATGTTTTTTATTTTGCTTATCATACATCTCGATTATGTCAAATTTATTTTTTTCTATTTCATCCCAATATTTTAAAATTATTTTTAAATTTGGTATTACCCCATCACCGCAAAGTTGAACATATTCTGTTTTTTTATTTTTTAAAGCTAAGATTGTTTTTTTATCAACATTAATGTTCTCATATTTAATATAATCAAGATTTTTATATTTTTTCTTAAATTCATAAACGATTTTTTCAGTTTCATCATTGGTACTGCTATCATGAATTTCTAAATAAATTTTATATAAATCAATATCATCAATTGTATTTAAAAAGTATTTAATATATTCAGGATGGTTAAAAGTGACCACAGCAATAGTTAATTCATTTCTAAAATTTTCCATATATTACCCTATCGAAAAAATTGAATAATTTTTGATACGTTCCTTCTTAAGAAATCTTTAAAAGGAGACATTTGTGTAAATCCAATTTTTACTTCCTTTATTTTTGGTTTATTATGATATAGCCAAACATTAATTAATCTTTCAGATAGAAATCCAAATATTCTTTTTTGATAATCATCCCTATTACTAAAATTAACTTTATTTTCAAACGTGAATAAAATATCAAACAACCATTTACAATAATCGTCAACAATTTTCTTTTTTCCAATAAACATATTTCTAGTATAAAAATTATTTTGATTATAAATAATATAATCATAATCTGATAAATAATCTGGATAGATTTCTTTAACAACTTCCCTAATTTCATCTAAATCTGAACCATAATGGTGCTTAGTATAGTTTAAATATAGAGTTTCCTTACACGTATAAATTTTCGGAAGAATAATATCATATTTTAAAAGAATATTATTAATATTATTTATTTTTAAATATCGATAGAAAAATATATTTGATGTTTTATCTAAAAAGAATCTTCTATAATGAACTAACCCAACATTATCATAGTTTGTATTTTTCCAAATCCAATATAACGCAGTCAATTCACAATAATTTTTATTTTTATCTGAAATATTATCTCCAGTATTATCGCAATTTAGCAAATGTTCTTTACATTTATCCCCTACATGCAAATATTCATAGCCAATATCATTAACATCTTCTTCTATTTTATGTGAAACTATATATATTTTTGTGTTATTCATAAACATATTCTCCTTTTAAAAAATTATAATTACTATTTTTATAAACTGTAAATTTTTTCTTTATAGAAACAAGTAAGAATAAGAAATATGGTAACATCCAGTTTGTACCATCAATATCTTCAAAAATCATAAATAATAAAATTGCAATTATAGTAATAGCTTCATAACGTTTTTTTATAATCAATTTAAAAGAATAAATAAAAAGATAAGAATATATTAATACAAAAATAAAAAAGCCAACAAATCCAGTTTTATAAAATGCGCCTATTATAGAAGAATGCGATCCAAGTGGATAATCACCAATCATAAACTTAACGCCACATCCAAATAAAAAGTTTTTATCAATTGTGGTATTAATACTAGTTATATATATATACGCTCGCATATTATTACTACCGATTCTAGAATTTAAAATATTTACAAAAAAATTATAAATATTTGGCATTAAAAATAAACAAAATACGCCTATAAAAAATAAACAAATCAATTTGTTTTTTTTGTTCAAAAAATTTTTTAAATAATATAAATATATATAACTTAACGCAACAATAATTACCAATAAAAAACCCCACCTTGCTTTAGAATAATACGCAGAAATTAAGCTCATCATCAGTAATAAAAGCATTTTAAATATATTTTTCTTTTTGAAATAAAAAAATGCAAATGGAAAATTAATTAAAATAAAATATGGAATAAGAGTAGAATATTCAAAAAAACAATTACACCTAAAACTAGAAGAATCAATATTATAATCAATATTAAATAAATTTCTATTCAAAAAAACTATTGGTGTATTATTTCTAAATGAAATTACACCAAAAATAGTTAATATAAATAGAATTAATAAATTTAAAAACGCTATTTTTCCACAATCAATATAAGAGTATCTTTTTTCCAAAAATATACAAAATATAAATGAACCTAAAATCCAAATAAAAGCTGTATTAATAGCAGCAAAGACTCTTTCATATCCAGTAAATCCCGTAATTACTACTAAAATAGTTGATAGAATTTGAATTATTCCTAAAATTAATAAAGGTAAAACTTGTTTAAGAAATTTTATTTTGCCTATATTAAAAAATAAATAAAAAATTTCTACAACAAAAAACAGTTCCTTTTTTACTAGAACTAAAGGCCACAAGTAAAGCAATGGATTTGACAAAACGTTAAATCTTAATTTCATATAATTAATCCTTAGATTCAAACAATCTCGATACTATAGCTATCAGGCTATTATTAAATTGATTAGTTTTTGATACATAATCACTTTTAATAATTTTATATCCATTAATTGCATTAAGAAGATCATTAACATTTTCTATTAAAATGATATTTACACCATATTCAATTAATTCTCTTGTAAAAATCAATTGATGATCATTAATATGTTCATTAAATCTTGACTGTCTAGGAACAACAATTGGTGTTTTTCCAATTGATAATGCATCAATAAAACTTGCGGGGCCACCATGAGTTATAATTATTCGTGCATCTTCGTAATATTTTTTCATTTCTTGCCAAGGTAACAAATCAAAATATTTGCAATGCTTAGGTAGATATTTAGAATATCCACGTTGAATAATTACTTCTTCATTGATTTTTCCTTCACCAACTAAATCATCTATCGCCTTTACTAATCTATCAAAAGGTTGCTCATGAGTTCCTACTGTAACAAAAATCATCTTTCATACCTCTAAAATAATCTACCGATATACTTTGCATTAGGATATACTTTAAGCATTTTTTCCCATTGTACAAAAAATTCATCAGCATATTTATAGCAAAATCTACCGGATTTAGTATCTTTATCAATACGGTCAAACACTTCTACATAAATACATTTACAATGAAAAAATTTTTTTCCAAGCCAAAAAAAAGGGATAGAAATAGCTGCACCTGATGAGATGATAATGTCAGGCTTTTCTTTTCTTAAAATTTTCCATGCTAAAAAGAAATTTCTAAATAAATTCCAATAATTTCCATTTGTTGGATAATGACACCAATATTTTCTCTCATTTTCTAATTGGCTTTTAGCATCAATTTTATTAAATGTAACCCAAAATCTATCATGCCCTTCCCAAAACTTTTTAAGTAGCATCATATGTGTTAGATGTCCACCAGATGATGTTGGAATGCATATTTTTGCGTTTTCAAATGATACATTTTGTTTCTTTTTCATAATATTATATTTCTATCTCCTTTTGAACATTAACAAATATTTGTACTCGAAATACATTTCAATTTTTTTTACTCAGCCCCCTTACCAGTTAATACAACCCAAAAAGTCTTAAAGATTAAACCTAAATCATGGAATAATCCTTGTTTATTTTGGATATAATCTAAATCCATACGTACCATTTCTTCAAATGTAGTATTTGATCTACCATTAGCCTGCCATTCACCAGATAAGCCTTGAGGTACAAGTAATCTATCTAATTGTTCACGTGTATATTTTTCAACTTCTGAAGGTAATGCACAACGTGGGCCAATAATAGACATATCGCCTTTTAAGATATTAACTAATTGAGGTAATTCATCAATAGATGTCTTTCTAATGAATTTTCCAAATTTAGTAATTCTAGGATCATTCTTCATTTTGAATGTAACTCCACCTTCAATTTCATTTTGATCTCTTAAATCCGATAACAATGCATCTGCATTTACTACCATCGATCTAAATTTATAGAATTTAAATACTTTACCATCTTTACCTACTCTTTTAGAAACATAAATCATAGGTCCTTTAGAAGTACATTTAACTAAAATACCAGTAATAATCATTAATGGAGATAAAACGATTAATGCAAGTAAGGAAGCAAAGATATCAAACGATCTTTTCCAAAATGCATACCATTTACCTTTTCTAGGTTCAATTATATGAGGAATATTAATACCTCTCATAACTTTACCTACCGGATATTTATCATTTTGATCTTTAATTAAAATATAATCTCTAGTTTCATCTTTTAAAATAGATCTACCAGTAACTGAGTCACCATATATATCTAATAATGTCTTGTTAGTAGCAAGTGCATTACTACCATCATTATTAACTTCTATTTCTTCATTAGTCTTTTTATTGTTAGTCATTTTATACCCCAATCATAAAAGGTCATAATAATCCTTTATATCATAATAGTCATTTAAACTTCGTATTAATTATATATAATTAAAGGCATCATTACAACTTTAATAACGAAAAGCAAAATTTAAATTAAGAATAATGGCTATTAATATTCATATTTATGAGAATATGTTTAGTATTGATATATATATATAAATAAAAATATTAAAAAAATATTATATATTTGAAACTAGCACTTATAAATGTTACGATAATTAAGTCATATTGTGGAAAGATTATATAAAATAAAAATCATGGAAAAATTATTAAATAAATATAAAATATTAAATAAAATAAATAATTTTATTAATTCTTATTACTATTTAATAGTAATAGGACTATTTGCAATTTTATCTAATATTTTATCATTAGAATTATATTATTTTGCATTTCTAGCCTTATCAGGAATGTGGATATTTAGTTTTAATGAAGATGTAAGAAGTGCTATACCATTAATTATTGTTCTTACAATGGGTATATCTACTAAAAATAGTTTACTAGAAAGAGGAGAAAGAGTAGGAATCTTCTCATCTCCTATATTCTATGGAGCAGTAATTATTACCGCTTTTATCTTAAGTGGAATAATTATTTATAATTTCATCCATTATAAAAAATGGCAAAAGAAATATCATAAAGTATATATAGGAGTAATTCCTCTAATATTTATGATTATTACCTGGATGTTCTCAGGTATAGGTTCTATATATTGGAGAATTAATTCAATATATTTCTGTACTCTACAATTATTACAAGTAATAGCCTTAAGCATATTAATGGCATGTATCTCTACAAATAACAAAAAAGACAATCTCAAATATTTAGCGTATTCCACTATTAGTGCAGGAATCATTACCTTAGTAGAACTCTTCTACTTAATAGGAAACTTCTATTTAGAAAATGGAGTAATGATTGCCAAATACCAGATAAGAATGGGTTGGGCAGTACAAAACTTCCTTGCAACATATTTTGTCTTCCCTATTCCTTTCTTATATTACATCTTTGTTACATCTAAAAAAGATTATGAAAAACTCATAATGATAGGACTAGGCATTCTTATGTGCTTTGGATGTGTCATTACAGGTAGTAGGTCCAATTTATTAACATTAGGATTTATCGCAGTAATTATCTTTGTTCACTGGTTAACATCATATAAGCATTCATTAAGAACATATTCATTTATAGTACTAGGATGTTTACTAGGATTAACTTATGTAAAATACACTATACACGTTCCACATTCACCTATATATGAAATCTTACAATTTGGATTTAAATTAAATGGACGTGAAGCTTTAAATAATTTTGCTCATCAACCAACAATTGCCTCGCCTACTTATCCTCTACCAGGAGCACCAGTAGAAGAAGGTACTAGAGTTTACAATTATTTCTTTGGACTAGGTTGGTTCTCATACGATTTAGCGCATGTAGAAGGTGTCTATCCAATTGATAATTTTGCAATTAACCCAAGATTACTTGCCCATAATATTTATAACGAAATCGTCTGTATTACAGGTATTATTGGTACAATTGGATTCTTAGTCTTTATGGGTAGTATTATTTATTACGTCATTAAAGATTACCAAAAAGAAAAATTATTATTCTTATTACTATTCGCGGCATTAATTGTCGATACCATCTTTGATAACTTCTTCTTCAATGTAGAATATCAAAGACAATATGTAATCTGGTTAATCTTCTTAATTAGTATGACAGGTAATAATAAGGATTTAAAAGAAGGATTAAATAGTCTTAAGCAGTCTACTCTATTCTAGAGAGATTGCTTTTTTAATGCAGTAATCTTACGACAGAACATATTTCTCTTTGGTATATTTTTTACATCTAAATAAAACTATAAAAAAGATAGGCATTTTGTTGCCTACCCTATAGGTGCCATAGCATTTATTTTTAGCTTGACCCTACAATACCCTAAAATTATTTATAGAGCAAATTTTTTGGTTAGTTCGACTATGTAAAATCCTAAAATTATTTATAGCGCCATTAAATATCCATAAGTTTTCATTTAAAAGTCATAAGAATCTTTTTTTATGCATTTATTTGTTATTAGGATTAACTATAATAGTAGGAACTATACCCGCAGCATATTCCGCATCAGTAATTCCTACCTCATCATCAATATAGGAAGCTGTTGTAATATTATCATCTTTCTGTACAAAATATCTAAGTGTATCATAATTCTTAAAATATGAAAGAGCTTGCCAATAGGCTAAACCACTTGTTTCATCTTTTCTCTCTTTACCAGACTTTTTTAAAAATAAGAAATCACTGTAATTTAATAAAGATACTTTGTCTTTGTTATCATTTTCTACTAACAATGTATCATCTGTAAAAGCTTGGCCTATAAAAGATTCGTCCCCTCCTACATTATATGGATTGATTCCATTCAAATAGTTTCTAATACTATGTTCCTTATAATTTTTTGTTTCCATATTAAATTTCATATAACCAAGAATATATTTAGAGCAAAGTTTATAACCACTTGCAGAACTCTCTATTAATTGCCATTGAATTGGTTCTACTTTAAAATACTGATTTTTAAATTTATAATATTTTTCATTGTCTAAATGATAATAACCTCTCTCATCAATATTTTTAGTTGCATTTAACTTTTCTTTTATAAAGTTAGATGTAACTCTAGTTTGAGGATATTCACCTGATTTGTTTCTATCTAAGCTAAGATATTGAGCAGTTACAGTCATATCTTGAGTAATGTTAGATATATCTTTATCCCATCCTATAAATATATTAACCTTATCACTTGTATAACTATAAGGTTCATCTTTATCATATTTTGCTGCTGTATTTGCTTCTACATACTTTTCTTGCAAGATACTACCATCAACATCTTTAAAAGTTACTTTATACGATTCTCTTGAAGAAGCTTCATACTTAGCATAAACAATAGTAGGTTCTGTAATATTATCTAATGATTTATCCCATCCATTAAATTTATAATCATATTTTTCATCACTTTCTCTACTAGGATCTTTTCCATTATAAGTTACATTAGAACCCTTTATTACAAATTGTTCATCAAGTTTAGTAACACCATAATGATTATAGAAAACAACTGGTATATATGTTACTCCATCCTTACCATGTTTACCATTTAATCCAATTGCTCTAATGTCTGTCTTCTTTCCATCAATTTCCCAATATCCATCTTTATTAATTTTTACTACTGGTGTATGGCCATCTTTCCCTACTACACCTTGAATTCCTTGAGATCCTTTTTCACCATTAACTCCATTAGTTACTATAAATCTAGATGTTGTGTTATCAGAATAATGTATTGTATAAACATCTTTTTGGCCTTTCTTTTCTGGGCCTGTAATTTCTGTAATTGAACGAGCATCTTTACCGTTAATGCCATCTTTGCCAGCCTCACCTTTTGCAGCAATTTTAGTATCTTTATTATTTACATACCAATTGCCATTAGTACCTATATAAGGAATGTTGGATTGTATTCCATTGCCTATTACATATGCTGTTCCAACTCCGAATACACTTAATCCTACTACAAATGTAATCTGTTGCCATCAATATTTTTATTTTTAACTTTTTGTCCATCAAAAATTTACCTTCTTTCTAAATAGAGTACTCTATAATCATAATTCGAAATTTAATTAAAGAAGTAAAGCACTAAAATAGAGCACTATATTCTTTCAGCATTTTTCGATTACGAGTTCGACAACAAGAATGAGTGCACATTAATGCTCTCTAATATCTTTAGATGATATCGGTATATCTATACTTTTTGAATCGCATCAAACATTTTATGTCTATAATTTAAAAGAAGAATCACTTACTGACTCTCCTTAATATTTTCTATTATTATATCTAATCCTTCAGCCTCTATATTCTTAACAGATACAGAGATAATATAATTATCATATTGAGTACAATAATTATAATATACTGATTCTTCATAAAATACCTTTCCAGTGGATACTGGTATATCTTTAATATTATAAGATAGTCCCCTACCATCAGCTTTACCTAAAGCTTCTTTTAATGTCCAAGATTTATAAAAATCAAATGAAGATTTGATTTTTAATAATTGTTCATCATTAAAAGAATATTTAAGAGCCTTTTCTCTAATCTCATTAATTTCTTCTATATCAATACCACATTCATCTTTATAAGAGATAAAAGCAATATAAGATGAAGAATGAGAAACATTAAAATAACAATCATCTTTATATGGCTTATGATATTTATTAAATCTAAGAGGAGAAGATGAAGTATATTTATTAATTAAATATCCCGCACCTAATGATCTAAGATAATCTTCTCTATGAACATATTTATTAGCGCTAATAAAACGTTCTTTATCTAATGTAGATAAGATATATTTTTCATGTTCTTCTACTTCTTTAATATTTAATAATCTAATTAATATATTCATTATTTATAAATCCTTATATATATTATAAAGAAAAAGATTAAATAGTTAACCTACTTAATCTTAAAAATATTTATTAGATAGATGTAGATAATGTACTTTATTTAATTATGCATCCAAATTAGTCAATTATACTTTACACGAAATTCAAGTCTTTTATTGAACCTCTCATGATTTAAATCATAAGATTCTCACTTCATAGTCCTCTGGACCAATTGGCCTCTTACATGGACTCCATGAGCGTAAATTCCGGTAGTCCCTACCGTACTATTTATTTTTAATTATGGGCTAACCCATAATTTAAAATATTGATTGCAGCATTATAGTCTCTATCTATAATTAGTTTGCAGTGAGGGCATCTATAAGTTTCACTTTTGCCTACCTTATAGGTTTTCCCACAGTTACTGCAGGTTTGACTAGATGGATAATACCTTTCTATCTTCTTTAATTCTTTTCCATAGCACTCACATTTATACTTAAGTAAAGTCGTTATTTGGCCTAAGGAGGATAGAAGCATTTTTCTTTTATGGATTTTTAGTTTTTGTTTTTTTATTAAATCTTTAATATCTAAATCCTCCATATATATTACATCATATTTTTCAACTATGGCTTTCGTTGCTTTATGAATGGTGTCTAACATGTAATTATCCTTATATTGATATACCTTAGCCAATTTCTTTCTTTGCTTATTATAATTCTTAGAATGCAATTCACATCTAGACAATCTTCTTTGTTCTTTTCTTATTTTATTATTTATTCTATCTATATCTAAATCAGAAATATAGGTGTTTCCATCACTTGTTGTAATTAGTTTTCTTACTCCAAGATCAATTCCAACACTATTTCCTGTTTTAGGAAGCATCATTTCTTCACATTCATAAATTATAGATGCTTCATAGATTCCACTTTTTAATAATTTTATCGTTACACTTATTATTTTATTCTTTTGAATGTCTTTACCATATTTACATTTAACATTTCCTAATTTAGGAAGCTTAATACTATTCTCATATAGTACAATATTATTATTTGTAAAATTTGTTCTATAAGATTGTTCATTATGCTTTTTCTTAAATACTGGTTCATTAGTTCTTTTAGAAAAGAAATTTGCATATGCTGTTGCTAAATTCCTTAAAGAATTTTGCAATGCGAATTTATCCGCATTCTTTAAAAAGCTTGTAGAATCACTATTCTTTAAATCCGTTAATATCTTACTCCAATTCGTATATTTATAATCTTTCGTTCTTTTGGAGTAGTCTAAAAAATAATTATATACAAATCTTGCATGGCCAAAAATTATATTTAAAAGTGATATTTGATTCTTATTTGGATACAATCTTATCTTTAAGCCTTTTTCCATCTTCCTCACCTTGATTTTGTATATATTTTTTTATATTATCCATAACATTATCACTAGTAGTAGCTATATAGTAAGATGGACTCCATATATGTCCTTCATATAGCACCTTAGATAATTTATCCTTATGCTTACTATTTAATAATCTTGCAGATACACCCTTTAATGTTTTCATCACTACAGGTATAGAATCCTGTGGTGATAATCCTAATAACAGATGAACATGGTCTTTATCTACATTGATTTCAACAAGATCATAATTATTGTTTTTACATATATTCGTAATAATATCTATAAAATCTATTTTAATATCGTCAACTAAAATTTCATGTCTATATTTTACACACCAAACAATATGATAATATAGATCATATACATATCCTCTACCATGCTTCATAACTATATTTCTCTAATATTATTATACAATATTTTATGACATATGCATAGTAAAAATATATAGTTATATACAAAGTATATAATTTCGAGAAAATTTGATTACATATGCATACTTTTTATACACTATTTTAGGAAAATGACGTTAAAAAAAAGAGCCTTACTCACAAATAAATTAATGAGTGTGCGGCTCTAATTTATCAAAAACTTTACACCTTTTTAGGTTCATTACAATTAGCATTAAGTTAAGGCGCATAAGTTGGTTTTGTTAAATTCATTACCTCTTAAATGCATTTTATGTTCGTGTCGAGTGTCTCTGCATTTTCCTAGTCAAATTGATATTTTATAATTCAGAAAACATATCAACACTCTGTATATTCTGAATTTTTTGTATTTTTACAGTTTTTTCCGATTAAATTAAGGCACAAAATCAATTATAGGTTGTCCATTTTTTGATTTTTATCTAATTTTTAGACAGTTTATAACGTCATGTTATATCTTAGTTATACTAGTTTAA
>DEWM01000080.1 GCA_002363635.1 Caryophanales bacterium UBA3210
TTTGAACAAGTAAATCTCCACAGTAACGGTTATTATCAAGCATTTCTTCAACACCATTTAATTGACCAATTACTTTATGTAAACGTGTTTTTAAGTTTTTTATTTCTTCTTGAGAACGTGGAGTTACTTTGTATTTAGCCTGTCCTCCACAGTATTTGCATTCTGCCATACTGTACCTCCTTATATACCGTATAGGGGTATATTTACATTTTTAATATATACCCCCACCCCGTATAATTCAAGATAAATAAAAATATTTAATAATGATTATCAAAATATATCTATATATAATAATATCTAGGTGAGATTATGATTAAAGCTTTATTAATGGACCTAGATAATACATTACTTGATTTTGACAAGTGTGAAGAATACGCGCTTATCCCAGTATTAAAAAAATACGGGATAGAAGCAAATGAAGATAATAAGAAATATTATTCTAAAGTTAATCTATCTTATTGGAAGAAATTAGAAAAAAAGGAAATTACTCGTGAACAAGTAATTACCTTAAGATGGGAAGAATTTCTTTCTCATTTTGGTTTAAAAGGAAACGGAAAAGAAATTAATAAGATTTATTTTGATTGTCTAAAAGAAGGTGGATATCCTTTAGAAGGTGCTATTGAATTTTTAAAAGCTGCTAGTAAGAAATATAAAATTTATATTATTTCTAATGGGATGAAAGAAGTTCAAGATAATAGAATTAAAGTAAGTGGTATAAGACCTTATTTAGATAAAATCTATATTTCTCAAGAATTAGATATGGTTAAACCAGATAAGAAATTCTTTGATTATGTATTAAATGATATAAATTTAAATAGAGAAGAATGTTTAGTTATTGGAGATTCTTTAACTAGTGATATTCAAGGTGCGATTAATTCTTCTATTCCTTATATCTTATTTGATAGATATGATAAGAATAGAGATTTTAATGGACCTAGATGTACTAAGTTAGATGATCTAATGAATGTAATTAATAATTTATAATAAATAAAAAGGGAGATTTATTTATGGGATATAGTATTAGAGCATTAGATATTACAGAGTTTAAATGCGATGCGATTTTAAATTCTCTTGGAGTGAGAAAAAGTGTAAATTCATATGGGTCCATTTGTAGAAGCATTGTTTCTATTGCAGGCTTTGAGTTAAAAAAAGATATTGCCTCTTATGAAGATAAAGCAAATCCTGGAAGAATATTTATTAGTAGTGGATATAATTTACCTGCTAAACATGTTATCCATGTGGTTACTCCATATTTTTCTAAAGATCCTCAATTGATAGCGTTAGAATATGTTTATAAATTAGCTTTAACTACTGCTAAAAAGAAAAACTTTAGGAAGATTGCCCTTCCCATTATTGGTACAGGATCGAATGGCTATCCTCGAGCATTTGTTATTAAAATGGTACATAAATTAGTTAAGGCATTCGTTGAATTATATCCAACTATGAATGTTACAATTTGTATGCCGCTAACTAATGTGAAAGAATATGAAGAAAAATTTGATGAGAATGAATTACGTGCTTCAATCGAAAAATATTTTAAGAAGAACGAAAGCTTAAATATTAGAGAATTTGAATATGATGAAACTTCTTTTAAAAAAATGGATAGTCATCCAATAGATTTTTTGTTAGATTATTCTGATTCTGAATTGCTTGAAGTTGAATATAGTGCAAAAAAAGGGATTTATTCTTCTCCTAAAAAACATTTTTTAAATGAAATGGATGTACTTCTTGAAATTGGAAATAGAAATATAAAACTTGATTATGAAAAATATAATATCGATTCAATAGGATTGTATATTTCTTATTATTTAAAACAAAGGTATGAGAGAGAAGATACAATAAAAGTGGTTGAAAGACATGTTTATGATATTGTCGGTGGGGTAGAAAATAAATCATCTTTAAAGAGCAAACATGAAGATGCAAATAGAAGAAGTAATGTTACTACTTCAATGTTAATGAGATATATTCTTGCTCTTCATATGACTATGGAAGAAGCTAATGATTTATTGTTATTTTGTGGTAAGGCTTTTTCACCTGTAAGTAAAGAAGATACTACATATAAAATTTTAATAGAAATGAAAAAGTATGATATTTATCAAGTTAATGATTTATGTGATAAAAAACAAATTAAAAGAATTTTTAATTATGATAAAACAAAAAATACTGCCAGCTAGGACCTAAAAAGTTCTAGTTTTTTTGTGCTTTAATGAATGTGTCAAAGGGATAGATAAATATTTCTATGACAGATTACTTCAGGGTAATGAAGTAATAAAAATATTAAGGCACTAAGCATAGTTTTAATCTCCATATTTAATTCCTTTCTTTTCTTACTTTGTATCTTAGTGCCTCGATATATTAAAAAAGGAGAAAAACGATGAAAAATTTAAGATTAATTGGAATTGAACTTGCTGAAGAAGGTAAATACAATGAAGCAATTATTATGTTAAAGAAAGCTTATGATTACGGTGATTTTCCTGCTCTTAATGATATCGGTGTTATTTTCGAAAAAAATGAAGAATACGAAAAAGCCTTTGAATGTTATATTGAATGTACAGAAAAAGGTATACCAGTATCTTTTTATAATGTAGGTAATTTGTATGAAAAAGGATATGGTGTTAAACAAGATTATAAAAAAGCCTTTGAATATTATTTAGAATCCGCTAAAAGAAAGTATTGTAATGCGTTTGATAAAATTTCAACGTTTTATAACGAAGGAATATATGTAGAAAAGAATGATAAAAAAGCTTTTAAAATGGCTCTTAAAGGAACTAAATATGAAACTAAATATGTTTTTGATCCTGCATGTAATAACTCTGTTGGTTATTATTATCAGAAAGGTGTTGGGGTAAAAATGAATTTAAAAAAGAGTCTTAAATATTATGAAAAAGCTGCAAAACTTGGTAGTGCATTAGGAATGTATAACACAGGTTTAATTTATACATATAAACCATCGAGTGAAAAAAAGATTAATATAGGTATAAACTATTTAATAAAGGCTGGTAAAAATAAATTTTACGATGCATATGGAGCATTAGCAAACTTGTATTTAGAAGGAAAGGTGGTACCTAAAGATATTGGTCTAGCAGAGTATTGGGTAAATAAAGGACTTGAAAATAGAAGTTGGGGTTCTTTGTTAACATATACAAAAATGTGCTTAAATGGCGAAAATTTAAGCAAGGAAATTAAACTTGATGTAGCAGAACATGCAATTGCATTATATATCGCAAGATCAGATGAAGATTATACTTATTATTTAAAGCAATATAATCTTCTAAAGGAGGAATATAGAAATGTTATTGATTGGGATGATATAGAACTTAATGCAGAATCTTATTTAAATAAAGATAGGAAAGTATGCTAAAAATACTTCCACCCTGGACCGTGAAAATTAAATCTAAATAATTGATAATTTAGATATAAGCAAAAGCAAAATTGCTGGAAGGAGAAAAAAATGGAAAAATATACATTAAACCCAAATTTTAAAGGAACTAAAGAAGAAGCTGAAAGACAAATTGCGGAATACGAAGAAGTAACTAAGTGGCTAGAAGAGCACCCAGACTGTATTGATTATGATGATGCAATCGATGGATACGTAATTACTACAGAAGCTCCGGAATGTGTAATAAAGCGCATTAAAGAATTGAATGAAGCAGAGAGAAAAAGAAGAGAAAGAGTATTATTATTAAAGGAGAAAGGAATATTAGAATAGTTATATACTAATATAGAAGGAGTAAAATTATGGAAATAAAAGCAATTAAAATGGACATCACAAAAATTGGTGAAAAAGCAGATGCAATTGTTAATGCTGCAAATGAAAGCTTACTTGGCGGAGGAGGTGTTGATGGGGCAATCCATTACGCTGCAGGACCTGATTTATTAAAAGAATGCGAAAAATTACATGGTTGTAAACCAGGAGATGCTAAGGTAACAGGTGCATATAGACTTAAAAACAAAAGTATTATTCATACTGTTGGACCAAGATATTATGAAGATCCTAATCCTGAAAAGACTTTAGAAAGTTGCTATAGAAAATGTTTATCTTTAGC
>DEWM01000087.1:0-1894 GCA_002363635.1 Caryophanales bacterium UBA3210
TAAACATCTTAACAAAGCCTTCAATATATGGTCTATATAATGTTTCTTGTTTATAGACTTCATTAATAAAGATCATCATTGCAGAAATTGCGGTGTTAAATTGTAATGAAGAAAAATCTTCAGTAACTTTCTTAACTAAAACGTTATATGCATAATCAAGTTTTGTATCGTTAGTATCTTTAATCTTATTAAAATAATTTTCTTCATCTACTAAACGATAAACTCTTTCAATAAATCTCTTGGCCCCATCTATACCTGTTGTTGACCATGGCTTAGCATCTTCAAGAGGTCCCATGAACATTTCATAAAGTCTAAGTGAGTCCGCTCCATAATCTCTTACTACATCATCAGGATTAATGACGTTACCTCTTGATTTAGACATCTTTTCACCATTAGGACCAAGAATCATACCTTGGTGATATAATTTTTGGAATGGTTCTTTTGTAGGTGCTAAACCTTTATCATATAAGTAATGATTCCAGAATCTAGAATATAATAAGTGACCAACTGCGTGTTCAGGTCCACCCATATATAAGTCAACTGGCATCCAGTGTTTTAATAAATCATAATTTGCAAATTCTTTATCATTATGTGGATCGATATATCTTAAGAAATACCATGATGAAGCAGCACTACCTGGCATAGTTGATGATTCACGTTTTGCAGGCTGTCCATTAAATGTTGTATTAATCCAAGAAGTTGCATTTTCAAGTGGTGATTTACCATCTTTTGAACGGCCATAGTTTTCTACTTCTGGTAAAACTAATGGTAATTCTTCATCTGGTAAAGCATATGGTTTGTCATTGACGTAAACTACAGGAACTGGTTCACCCCAGTATCTTTGTCTAGCAAAGACCCATTCTCTCATCTTGTAATTTACTTTTCTTTGACCAATGCCGTGAGAAGCAAGATATTCAAGCATCTTGTTAATAGCGTCTTCTTTATTAAGTCCATCTAAGAAACCAGAGTTAATGTGTAAACCATCTTGAGTCCATGCTTCTTTAGAAATATCTCCGCCTTCAAGAACTTGGATAATTTCTAGACCAAATTTCTTTGCAAAAGCATAATCTCTTTCATCATGAGCAGGAACTGCCATAATAGCACCGGTTCCGTATGTTGATAAGACATAATCAGAAATCCAAATTGGAATTCTCTTATTATTAACTGGGTTAACTGCATATGCACCTGTAAAGACACCAGTCTTTTCTTTTGAAAGTGATGTTCTTTCAAGTTCACTCTTCTTACTTGCTTCTTTAATATAAGCTTCTACAGCGTCTTTTTGCTCACTAGTAGTAATTTCTTTAACAATTTCGTGTTCTGGTGATAAGACACAATATGTTGCACCAAATAATGTGTCGCATCTAGTTGTAAAGACAACGAACTGTTTATCAGTATCAGCAACTTTGAATGTTACTTGAGCACCAACTGATTTACCAATCCAGTTTCTTTGCATATCTTTTGTTGACTCTGGCCAATCAATTGTATCTAAGCCTTCAAGTAATTTGTCAGCGTAAGCAGGAATATCCATAACCCACTGCTTCATATTCTTTCTAACAACTGGGAAGCCACCTCTTTCACTCTTTCCATCGATAACTTCATCGTTAGCAAGAACTGTGCCAAGTTCTTCACACCAGTTAACTGGCATTTCAACAACTTTAGCATATCCATCTAAGAATAATTGTTTAAAGATCCACTGAGTCCATTTGTAATATGAAGGATCACATGTAGAAATTTGTTTTGACCAGTCAAATGAGAAGCCTAACATCTTTAATTGTCTAGTAAAGTTAGCAATGTTTTCATTTGTGAATCCTTCTGGATGGTGGCCAGTTTTAATTGCATATTGTTCTGCAGGTAGACCAAAGGAGTCAAATCCCATTGGATGAAGAACGTTAAA
>DEWM01000087.1:2010-3470 GCA_002363635.1 Caryophanales bacterium UBA3210
CCTTGTCCTGATGGATAAGGGAACATATCTAATGCATAATATTTAGGCTTGGACATATCGGAAGTATCACAAAAATATGTGTTATTCTTTTCCCAATATTCCTGCCATTTCTTTTCAATGTTTTTATAATCGTAACTCATAATTTACCTCCTTAAAAAACAAAAAAAGTAGCCTAAGGACTCTTTCGAGCGGTACCACCTTAGTTCAAGCTACTTAGCTTACTCTTCATTTAAGTCGCAAATTTTTATGAAGATGAGTTCGTCTAGACTTTAATACCCTCTTTCCATCCTCGAGAGCTTTCTATAATCTTGGTCAAGATTACTACTTCTTCTTTGCTAGTTTTATTATAAATAATAAAAAGCCCTACTTCAACAAAAAAAGAGTAGATTAACTCTACTCCAATTTTGTTTACTTTTTAGCTAAGAACATTTGTTCCTATCTTTAGAGAGATTTATCTTCTTAAAACAAATATTTATCTTGTAAACAAATTATTCTTTAATAGATTACATTATATTTTTCCTATTTTTCATTAATAAATAATAAATAATTTACATCAAAATATTTAATTAGTTTGGCAATATTTTGAAATGAAGCTTTATATAATAATTCATCACTTGAATTATATTTTTTTAAAGTATTTAAACTTAATGTGGTTGCTTTACTAATATCATTAAGTGAACAATTCTTTTTTTCACATAATAATCTTAATATTGTCTTATCTTTTTCTTTTTTATTGAAATAATCAAGCAATGAAGTAAAATCCATTTCCATCATAATATGTTAAACAATCTTTAAAATAACAGCTTCTTTCCTTAACATCTTTTAATGTTTCTAATAATTATTTAACATTTGAACTAATACCACTTTTTTTAACAAAGGCTCCTGGATATCCTGGATTATTTGGATAATTATTAATATAGAATCCAGAATCTTCTACAAATACAGGTTTACCTACTTTTAGATATGCTTGTTTTGCTTTTTTTTTAGATATTAATTTTAAATCATTAATATTTGGTTCTTCAAATTCAAATTTAAAGTATTCAATATTTATTCCTGCTCTTTCAAACTTTTCTTTAGTAGCAATATATTTTCCATAATTACTAGTTATATAAGTTAAATTCTCCATAATATTTCCTTTATTTCATCGTAAAGTATATCTACTAACTAATTTCTTCCATTCATTTTCGGTTATCCAATGTCTAGATACTTCTTTTTTAGCTTGAGAATCGATGGCACAAGCTAAATTCATATATAATCCATAATCTTCTAATATATCAGCTTTCTCAGCTTTATCTACTAAATCTTGCATTGTATGTGATAATTCAAAATCTATTTTTACATCATTGTTAATATAGTTATATTTAAGCATAGTGATCACCACTCATTTTTTTATTGAACTTGGAAGTCGAGTTTACATGTTAATATAATTGATTCATTTACTATAAAAGCAATTCTTCATA
>DEWM01000074.1 GCA_002363635.1 Caryophanales bacterium UBA3210
GTACATTCAATTGTTTGGAATGATTCTGAAACTACTTGTGGGAAGACTTCATTTGGATGTTCTTCTGCCATTAAGCCATCTTCAAGATGGAAAATACAATTTTTCATCTTTTCTTCTGGAGTATCTCCAGGCCAGCCCATTCTAACTGCTTCTTTGAATAACTTCTTATCATCTGGAATGAAGTTAATAGCACATTTACCAGTTCTTAAGATGTTTTGTGCTGTGTTTGATGAATTTCTACAGTTTAATAATAAAGTGTAGCAATCCTTTCCTGCGACCCAATAAGGTGCAACTAAGGAATAAGGACCAAGTGTTGTCTTTCCATCTTCAGTTAATGTAGAAATCATTACAACTGGCATTGGGAAGAACAAGGATGTTTGGTAAAAATTGTCCTTAGGTTCTAAGTTTTTAAAACTACTCATATTTTTCTCCCTTCATTTAATTAGATAGTTTATTAGTGACTACTAAGATATCTTCTATTCCAAAATCTTGATCTAGCGCCGAATCTAGTAGAAGATGACTTAGCAAAGTTAATTCTAGTTCTTCAATTCTTTTACCTACTCTACGATAAACTGAGATAATCATCTCTTTTATCTGAGAAATAATCATCATATGACCTTTTTTTTGAAATGAAGAATATTCTTTAACTTCTGCAGATTGTAAAAAGACTCTATTTGATAACCAAAATGAAGAAATTAATGAATGGATTTCTTCTAACCCATTACTTAGAGAACTTATCCCCTCTAATTTCTCATTAAATAAAGAAATAGAAGAAGTCCATTCAGAAAGCATTAAAGCTGCTACTAAAGAAACCTTATTTGGATAGTAATTATAAATAGTACCTACCCCTAGACCACTCTTTTTAGCGATTTCTCTAATAGACAAATCATCATAAGAATGGTTCTTAAGTTCTTCTTTAGCAACCTCTAAAATTTTCTCTTTTGCGTTTTCAATTATCTTTGGCATATCTCTTTATGAACCTGTTCACAATAATATTATAAGGACAAATTTTTTAAAAAATCAATAACTCGATATAATTTTATCAATAAAAATATACTGATTAATTATTATAGGCTCTTATGATATAATTTTTAAGGTGATAAATTATGAATAGATGTGAAACAAAAAAAGTTAAAGTTGGAAATATTACTATTGGAGGATCAAACCACGTAGTTATTCAATCAATGTGTAATATTAAAACTAGCAAAGTCGACGAAGTAGTCGCTCAAATTAAAGAATTAGAAGAAGCAGGATGCGAATTAATTCGTGTTTCTGTTCTTGATATGTATGATGCTAAAGCAATCAAAGATATCGTAGAAAGAATTGATATTCCATTAGTAGCTGATATTCACTACGACTATCGCTTAGCACTTCAAGCAATGGAATCAGGTGCTCAAAAGATTAGATTAAATCCTGGAAACTTAAGAACTGAAGAACAAATTGTCGCAGTTATTAATAAAGCTAAAGAAAAGAATGTTGCAATAAGAATCGGCGTTAACTCAGGCTCAATTAATCCAGAATACGTAAAAGCTAATGGAGGTAAAGTTGATGTTCCATTAATGTTACGTTCATTAGATGAATATATTAAGATTTTTGAAGACCATAATTTTACTAATTTAGTCTTAGCATTAAAATCTTCTGATGCTTTACAAACTTTAGAAGCATATCGTGCCGCAAGTAAAAAATATTCTTACCCTCTTCATATTGGAGTTACTGAAACTTCATATAAAGATATTGGTTTAATTAGATCATGTGTTGCACTTGTTCCACTTCTACTTGAAGGAATTGGTAATACAATGAGAATTTCTTTATCAGATGATCCTGTTGAAGAAATTAAAGCTTGTAAAAGACTACTTCATGAAGTAGGTTTATACAATAACTTCCCTACATTAATCTCTTGTCCTACATGTGGTAGAACAAAAGGACCTATCATTGAACTTTGTAGACAAATTGATGAAGTATTACTCAAATATAACAAAGAAATTAAAGTTGCAATCATGGGATGTGTTGTCAATGGCATTGGAGAAGGCAAAGGCGCTGATATTGGCTTTGCTTGCAACACTTACGATTTATTCACTGTTTTTGAAAAAGGCCAAGTTAAAGGCACTGTTACAACAAAAGAAGTAATTCCTTACTTAGAAAATTACTTAAAGAATAGATAATTAAATATATAGTATAATCTACTAATTAGCTACTAAAATATTACTAAAAAACTCTCACATTCATCTGTGAGAGTTCTTTTTATATTAAATAAAGATTTATTGTCTACCGTAACCGCCTTTAGCTTCGTTTATCTTTTTTTGTTGAGCGATATTTTTCTTAATCATTCTTCTCTTGTGATAAACTTTTGCTTTTTCAATCGCGATTTTTCTCTTCTTTTTATAACCAGGTTTAACCTTGTCATTCTTTTTAAGCTTTGCAAGATTCTTTCTAATTTCTCTTTGTAAAGCATCAGATTCAGACTTCTTTTGACCAACTTTTGCTTTCTTTCTAACTGGTGTTAGGCCATCAGCTTTAAGTGCTAATGAATCAAAATCAATCTTTTCTTTGAGTTTGTTTACTTGGTTCATATCATCATCGTTAAAGAAGATATATGAATCACCTGTTTTATTATTTCTACCTGCTCTACCTGAACGGTGGTAATAATAATCTAAATCAACAGGAAGATCTAAAGAAATAACTGTAGAGACATCTTCTAAATCAAGTCCACGTGAAGCAATATCACTTGCAAGAACTAAATTAAATTCTCCATTTTTAATTCTTCTTAATGTAATCTTAGTATCTCTTTGTTCTTGTGAACCAGTAATTAATGCACAAGTAATACCACGATTATTTAATTCACGATATACTTTTTCAATCTGTGTCTTCTTACTTGAGAAAACGATTGTAAAGTATGGTTTAACTACATCTAAGAACTTAACTAACTGCTCTACGATATCTTTATGTTTGATATCTACTAAGTGATGTTTTACGTTCTTATTGGTTTTATTTTTGTTTACTTCAACAATTTCTGGAACACCAAATGCTTTTTTAATATGAGCAAGTTCGTGTTCCTTCATTGTCGCAGTAAAGACTAATTTTTGATATGGTTTTAAATCTAGTAAAGCATTTACATCTTCTTCATAGACAGGGTCTAGAAGCATATCTGCTTCATCTAAAACTAAAGCTTGTAAATCCTGCATATCAACTTTATTCTTGATAAGAATATCTTTAAGTCTACCAGGAGTTCCAATAACGATTTGAGATGCTACTTCGTTATCATTAATTACTAAATCGTCAGTTTTATTTGAAGTAGAAGTTAATAAT
>DEWM01000071.1 GCA_002363635.1 Caryophanales bacterium UBA3210
CTGGAATTGGTCATTTAACATATCGTCTGTCAAATAACCACCATTTGCTTCTAATTGAGCGGAACTATCAATAGTAGACATAGAATCTGATGCTACTACTAAATTTGCATTGTTTCCGATGAACAATAAGTTATTTGATGAATTAGTAATAACTGCAAATCCTTCAAAGATTAAGATTCCAAATACAATGACATATCCAATGATTGTAAATACTATTGAAGTAGTTTTAGATGCTTTAGATGGTTTCTTTTCTTTTTGCTGTTCTTTAATTATCAACTGGTCACGTTCTTTTCTACTTACAATAATTTTTTCTGATTTAAAAATAGAATATAACGCAACGCCAATAAAGGCGAAAATAATTAATGACAATATAATTAATACAATTACTGTTGCAAAAGTGGTCATAATATCCCTCCTTACATCTATATTTTTACATTAATATTATATAATTTTAAACATTGTGGCACAAATTGCACGATTTGATACACAAAAGCACTTTTTTTGAGATAACATCTATCAATGCGCGTGCGCGTACGTATATATATAAATGATATAATATAGATACAATATATTAAAACAATAATAAATACCGATAAAATTAATGTAAATAGCCGAAAAATACTTTTGTCTGCAATAAAAATAGCAAAACTATTGATTATAAATGTGAAATATTATCAAAATAGGCACGAAAACTTTAAAAAAATAATAATTTTTAAAATTTAAATTGATATTAAACACAATATATAATGTGATAATGTCACGAATAAAAATTAATAATTATTTATAATTATATTAGTCTTACATGGAGGTTTAATTATGAAAATTTTAGAAAATGGTACTTTTACAGGTGAAAGAGCACTTTTTAAATCTCGTGATTTAGTTATTAATAATTCTACTTTCAAAGATGGAGAATCTCCATTAAAAGAAAGTAAGAATGTTGTTATAAACAATTCATCGTTTGAATGGAAATATCCTTTATGGTATGGAGAAAACTTTGAAGTTAATAATTCTACTTTTAAAGTTATGTCTAGATCTGGTATTTGGTAT
This sequence comes from Caryophanales bacterium UBA3210, assembly GCA_002363635.1. Classification (GTDB taxonomy): domain Bacteria; phylum Bacillota_I; class Bacilli_A; order RFN20; family CAG-449; genus UBA3210. The sequence goes on from DEWM01000071.1 coordinate 1,048, forward strand.
ACAAAGAACATTAAATTAAAGAATTGCTTAGTAGAAGCTCCTAAAGAATTTAGAAGAGCATCATTTATAACTATTGAAGATACTGAATTCTTGGATGCTAAAGAAACTTTATGGTCATGTGATCATATTAATATGAAGAATGTTAAAGCTAAAGGGGATTACTTATTAAAAGATTCTTCTGACGTAGTAATTGAAAACTTAATTTTAGATGGCAATTATATTCTTGATGGAGGTAAGAACATTGTTGTTAAAAACTCTATCTTAAATTCAAAAGATTCATTTTGGAATTGTGAAAATGTTGAAGTTTACGATTCTGTTATTAGAGGTGAATATTTTGGTTGGAACTCTAAAAATGTTAAATTAGTTAACTGTACAATCGAAAGTGAACAAGGTTTCTGTTATATGGAAAACTTAGTTATGGAGAATTGTAAATTAGAAAATACAAACTTGGCATTTGAATATTCTACAATTAATTGTGAAATTAATTCTCGTATTGATTCTGTTAAGAACATTATTTCTGGTAGACTAGTATGTGAAGGTATTGATGAATTAATTATGGATAAGAATGAAATTGATCCATCTAAAACTGAAATTATTATTAAGGGGTAAATAATATGAAATATAACTTTGATAAACCTACTAATAGACGTAATACATACTCGGTTAAATGGGATGTTAAGGACAATGTCCTTCCTATGTGGATTGCAGATATGGATTTTGAGACTGCTCCTGAAATTATTGAAGGATTTAAAGAAAGAATTAATCAAGGTATTTACGGATATAATATTCTTCCTCCTTCAATGTTTGAATCTTATATCTATTGGTGGAATAAACGTTATCATTTTGAAATAAAAAAAGAATGGATGGTTTTTTCTACAGGTGTTATTCCTTCTATTTCTTCTGCTGTTAGAAGATTGACTGAAGTGGCAAATAATGTTGTGGTTATGACTCCGGTCTATAATATATTCTTTAATTCAATTGTTAATAATGGAAGAAAACCATTACAAAATAAACTTTTATATAAAGATGGAATTTATGAAGTTGATTGGGCCGATTTAGAAAATAAATTAGCGTTAGAAGAAACTTCTGCTTTAATTTTCTGTAATCCTCATAATCCAATTGGTAAGATTTGGACTAAAGAAGAATTAATTAGAATTGGTGAATTATGTAAAAAATATAATGTTGTAGTTATTTCTGATGAAGTTCATGGTGATTTAACTAGACCTGGAAAATCTTATATTCCTTTTGCATCAGTTTCTGAAACTAATTTAAATAATTCATTAACATTAATTGCACCTACAAAATGCTTTAATATCGCGGGAATTCAAACCTCTATGGCGGTTATTCCAAATCCATATTTAAAACATAAATTTGAAAGAGGATTAAATACTGATGAATGTGCAGAAGCTAATACTCTTGCAACAATAGCTCCTCAACTAGCGTTCTATAAAGGTGAAGAATGGATTGATGAATTAAGAGAATATGTCTTTGCAAATAAAGATTATGTTAGAGATTACATTAACAAAGAAATTCCTTCTTTAAAAGTTATTGAATCAGATGCTTTGTATTTACTTTGGATAGATGTTTCTAATGTTGAACCAAATGGTACTAAATTAAGAGATTATATTTTAGATACTACAGGTTTATATTTATCTGATGGAGAAGAATATGGAGAAGGTGGATTATCTTTCTTGAGAATGAATCTTGCTACTCAAAGAAGTAATGTTATTGATGCTTTATCTAGACTAAAAAAGGCTATTGATTTATATCAAAAATAGGCAAAAAAATAAGAAGATTAGTGATTTTCTAATCTTCTTTTTTTACGTATTTAACATATTCATATGTGGAATATTTTTCCGCACGTTCACACATAACGTTATATACTTGATCTCTTAACTTTTCTCTAGCTTCTACTGGAGATAAAGAAGGGTCTGGATAGAAAGGTCCGTCTACGAATGTTTTAATTCTTGGCTTAATAAAATATTTCTTTTTGTAATAAGTAGTAGTTACTGCGTATACTGGTACGTTGAATTTGACAGGGTAGGCAAATGAAGAATCGATAAATGGTCTAATTTTATTATAATAAGGCCAGATATGAGCTTCTGGAAAAATAGTAATAACGTTTTTATGTTTTAGGCGGTAATCCATCGCTCGATACATATTTTTCATTCCTTTGAATGTAGAACTTAATGGAAGCCCTCCTGCCCATTCTACGAGTACTTTTACTAGTGGAATGGAGACACAGTCTGGATGAGCAGTGACATATGCTTTATGAGGAGCAGCAATTAAAGCAGGAGTAACTGCATCTGAGAATAACTGAGTATGGTTACAATAAATAAAATATCCCGTCTTTTTCTTTCTTGCTTCTTTTAAAACTTTTTTATTAACAATTTTTTGATGTGTCCAAAGCTTTTGGATTAGGAATACTAATGGGAAAGCAATTATCCAATAGAAGATAAATGCAAAAAAGTTCCATACAAAACCTTTATGGACATAATGATAATCTTCTCGTAGAGGTTGAGTGATGATATTTGTGCCTGCAAAATCATCATTAATTTCATCTTTGTAATAAACAGTTTTTTGTTTTCTCATATGTTAACCTGCCTTTATTATAATGAAACCAATTTAAAATTTTAATAATTTTTGTAAATAGTAGTTTTAATCTATTTATATAACAAAGTAAATAGACACTTTTTCTAAAAGTGCCTATTAACAACTTGAAAATAATAACAAAAAATTTTTAAATTTTGGATTTTATTTATTTTTAATAAATACCCTCCTATAATTTTTAATGAAGCGGGGTATTATAATGAGACTAGGACTTGATATTGGTTCAACTACAATTAAAGCAATTGTTTTTGATGATAATACGAATATTAAATATGATATTTATAAAAGACATTATTCTCATATCAAAGAGAATCTTTTAGAGATATTAAAAGATATTAAAAATAAGTTAGGTGATTCAGAATTACATGTTGCTATTTCTGGCTCTGCAGGTATGGGACTTTGTGAAGATTTAGGCATTGATTTTGTTCAAGAAGTATATGCAACTAGAGTTGCAGTGAATAAGTTTATTCCAGGTACAGACTGTGTCATTGAACTTGGCGGGGAAGACGCGAAAATTTTATTCTTATCTAATGGACTTGAAGTTAGAATGAATGGATCTTGTGCAGGTGGTACTGGTGCTTTTATTGACCAAATGTCTACCTTACTTAATATTTCAATTGAAGATTTAAATGACATTGCTAAAGAACACGGCAAAATCTATAACATTGCTTCTAGATGTGGTGTTTTTGCTAAAACTGATATTCAACCTTTACTTAACCAAGGTGCAGATAAAAAAGATATTGCAGCATCTATTTTTAAAGCTGTAGTTAATCAAACTATTGGTGGACTTGCTCAAGGAAGAGATATTCAAGGTAAGATTGTTTATTTAGGTGGACCTTTAACATTTATGAGTGAACTTCAAAAGAGCTTTGATGAAACTTTAAAATGTAAAGGTATTTGTCCTCCTAATTCACTTTATTATGTTGCAATGGGTGCAGCATTAAGTGCAAATGGCGAGATGACTATTGATGATTTAATTTATAAGATTGAACATCATGAATCTAAAGGTCATTACAAATCATTATCTCCATTATTTAATAATGAAGAAGAATTAAAAGAATTTAGAGAAAGACACGCTAAAGCGTATGTAAATACTTTACCTTTAGATGATTCTTATAACGGACCATTCTATTTAGGTATTGATTCTGGCTCTACTACTATTAAAGTTTGCTTAATTGATGAAGATTTAAATATTCGTTTTACTAAATATTTACCTAATAAAGGTAATCCAGTTGTGATGTTAAAAGACATCTTAACTGAGATGTATGATTTAAAACCTGATTTATTAATTAAAGGTGCCGCTTCAACAGGATATGGTGAAGATTTAATTAAAAATGCTTTCCAACTTGATGGTGGGCTAGTTGAAACTATGGCACATTTAGAAGCTGCGAAACATTTCCAAAAAGATGTAGATTTTATTATTGATATCGGTGGACAAGATATTAAGTGTTTTAAAGTTGAACACGGAATTACTACTAACATCTTCTTAAATGAAGCATGCTCGTCTGGATGCGGTTCTTTCTTACAGACATTTGCAAATGCACTTGGTTATGATGTCAGTGAATTTGCTCGTATTGGATTACTTGCTAAAAAACCGGTAGATTTAGGCTCTAGATGTACCGTTTTTATGAATTCCTCTGTTAAACAGGCTCAAAAAGATGGCGCGACTATTGATAATATTTCTGCAGGTTTAGCAATGTCTGTTGTTAAAAATGCTTTATACAAAGTTATTAGAGTTACTTCTACTGCTAAGTTAGGTGATCATATCGTTGTTCAAGGCGGTACTTTCTATAACGAAGCGGTTTTAAGATCTTTTGAACAGATGCTTGGTAAAGAAGTAATTAGACCAAATATTGCTGGCTTAATGGGAGCGTATGGTGCTGCATTATATGCTAAAGATTTAGAATTAGAAAAATCTAATATTTTAAGTGCAGAAGAAATTAAAAATTTTGAGCATAAGATTATTAATACTAAATGTGGATTATGCAATAACCACTGCGATTTATCTATTAATGTCTTTAATAACAAAAATAGATATATTTCAGGTAATAGATGTGAAAGACCTCTTACTAAGAAAGCTCAAGATAATTCATTAAACTTATATGAATATATAAGACAAAAAATTGCTTCTTATGAACCAGTACACGGCAAAAGAGCAAAGATTGGTATTCCTCTTTGTTTAAATATGTATGAGTTATATCCTTTCTGGTTTACATTACTTACTGAACTTGGTTTTGAAGTTCATAATTCTGGTTTTTCTAATGAAAAATTATATTCATCAGGTCAACATACAATTCCTTCAGATACTGAATGTTTCCCCGCAAAACTTGCTCATGGTCACATTGAAAAATTGTTAAATGAAGGTTATACAAATATTTTCTATCCTGGTATGTCATATAATATTGATGAAAAGATTTCTGATAATCATTATAACTGTCCAGTTGTTGCGTATTATCCAGAACAATTGCATAACAATGTGATGAGACTTCAAGATGTTAATTATGTCTTTGATTATGTTGGTATACATAATGAACCATATTTTAAGAAGAGAATAGTCCCTATTCTTCGTAAGTTTGATAGTACGTTAAAGAAAAAAGATATTCTTAATGCAGTTGATAAAGCTTACGCAGAATATTCTTCATATTTAAGCGATATTCGTCGTAAAGGTGAAGAGATTATTGAAGAAGCGGAAAAAAGCGGAAAACGTATTGTTGTTTTATGTGGTAGACCTTATCACGTTGATCCATTAATTAATCATGGTATTGATAAATTGATCGCAGGATTTGATAAAGCAGTTATTACTGAATCTTCTTTATCAAATAGAGTTGAAAAGCTTCCTCGTCATGTTCTTAATCAGTGGACATATCACGCAAGACTATATAATGCTGCAAACTATGTAAGTACTAAAAAGAATATGGAACTTGTTCAACTTGTTTCTTTCGGATGTGGACTTGACGCTATTACTACTGATGAAGTTAAAGAAATCTTAGAAGCTAAAAACAAGATTTATACTCAAATCAAGATTGATGAAATTACTAACTTAGGTGCAGTTAAGATTAGATTAAGATCTTTATTCGCTGCTTTAGAAAAGGAGGATAAAAATGAAAAGAAATAATAAAGTAATTGATTATCCTGTCTTTACTAAAGAGATGGTTAAAGACTATACAATCTTAATTCCTTCTATGCTTGATGTTCATATGAAACTTATGAAGGAAGTCCTTGTTCAAGCAGGATATAAATGCAAAGTTTGTGATAATTTTGAAGGTGTTGCTCAAGTAGGTCTTAAGTATGTTCATAATGATACTTGTTATCCTGCTACTTTAGTTATTGGTCAATTTATTGATGCTTTAGAGCATATGGAAGATACTTCAAAAGTTGCTTTGATTCTTACTCAAACTGGTGGAGGATGTAGAGCATCTAACTATATCTATTTACTTAGAAAAGCGTTAAAAAAAGCGGGATTTGGCCATGTTCCTGTTATTTCAGTTTCTATGCAAGGACTTGAACATTCTGGTTTTAAACTTGACTTAAAAATGGCAACAAAATTAGGTGTAGCGGTTTTTTATGGCGACTTAATTATGTATCTTTACAACAAGACTAGAAGCTATGAAATTACAAAAGGTTCTGCAGAAGAGTTAGTTAATAAAATAACTAAAGTTCTTGCAGAAAAACTTAAAAATGGTTCTGGTATTGGTGCACGTGAAATGTCTAAAAATTATAGATATATTTGTGAAGAATTTAATAAATTACCAATTACAAATGAAAAGAAAGTTAAAGTTGGTGTGGTCGGAGAAATCTATGTTAAATATGCTTCTCTTGCTAATAATAATTTAGAGACATTTTTAGTAGAACAAGGATGCGAAGTTAATGTTCCAGGACTTCTAGGTTTTGTTTATTATTCGTTATATGTTCCTCAGTATGATAAAGAAATTTATGGTGGTTCTACCATCAAAAATTTAATTTACAAAGGACTTATAAAATACCTAGAAAAACGTGAAAAATTGATGATAAAAGCCATTGAAAAGTATACAAGTTTTACACCGATGATGCCTTTTAAACATACAGTCAATTTATCTAATGGAATTTTGTCTCACGCGGTTAAGATGGGAGAAGGTTTCTTATTAACTGCAGAAATGGTTGAATTAATTCAAACTGGATATGAAAACATTGTCTGCGCTCAACCATTCGGTTGCTTACCTAACCATATTTGTGGTAAAGGCGTTATGAAAGAATTAAAGGATAAATATCCTTTAGCAAATATTGTTGCAATTGATTACGATCCTTCTCAAACTAAAGTCAATCAAGAAAATAGAATTAAACTTATGATTGCAGTAGGAAAAGAAAAGTTATAAAAATATTTTTTGGGATTTTATTTAAAATTGTGTATAGATTTAGTGTAGGAGAATTAGAAGTTCGACAATTTTTACTTTACAACCTCCTATAACTAAGTTATAGTATTAGAGAATGGGAGTGAAGGCCCATGACAAAAGCTTCTCTGCTACTTTAATTTAGGAGTAGCCAGATAAGACCATAGGGAGGTAAAAGATATGAGAAAATACGAAATTATGTATATCTTAAAAGCTGACCTTGATGATGCATCACGTAACGCATTAATCGGAAAATTAAACGAAGCATTAACAGCAGACAACAGCACTGTTGACAATGTTAATGAATGGGGTTTAAGAGATTTAGCATACGAAATCAACAAGGAAATCAAAGGATATTACGTAGTTGTTGATGCTACAGTTGCATCACCAGCAGTAGTTGATGAATTTAGCAGACTTGCTAAATTAAATCCACAAGTATTACGTCAGTTTGTCAGAGCTAAATAAGTTTCCTATAGCATAAAGGAGATTCAGTTATGATTAACAGAGTAGTTTTAGTAGGTCGCTTGACCAGAGATCCAGAACTTAGAAAGACAACTAGTGGCATGTCAGTCGCATCCTTCACAGTCGCTATTGACAATCCAACAAGCAAGGACAATCAAGAAAGAACAACATCTTTCATTCCATGTACTGCTTGGGGACAGAGAGCAGATTATATTACAAAATATGCTTTCAAGGGTTCTTTAGTTGCAGTCGACGGTAGATTAAACCAGAGATCTTATGATTCTAAGGATGGCCGCAAGGTCCAAGTAATCGAAGTTGTTTGTGACAACGTTAATAGTCTTGAAAGAAGAAATGGTGCAGCAAACTCTGTTGTTGAACCAGACCAAGATTTTGGTTACCAACCAGATCCAATCCCTTCTGAAGACGAAAGCAAAAAGAACGTAACTTCTATCGATGTCGCAGATGACGATTTACCATTCTAGTAACGGTAAATGTTGATGCTCTCACAAATGTGAGAAGAAAGGTAGGATATAGCATGGCTTTTAAGAAAATGAGACCTAGAAAAAAGGTTTGTATCTTCTGTAAGAATAAAAACCAGGAAATCGACTATAAGGATGTTGAATTATTAAAGAAATTCATCTCTCCAAACGGAAAGATTTCTCCAAGAAGAGTCACTGGTACTTGTGCAAAGCACCAGAGAGCAGTCGAACAAGCAATCAAAAACGCAAGATTCGTTGCACTTCTTCCTTACGTAGAAGACTAATTAAGGAAAACAAAAAGCAAATTAAGCCGTCCATTAATTGGACGGTTTTTTTGGTATGACGGGCATGTCATATATCTACGATGAAAGTCCGAAGAGAGGTATTTGCCGACCAACCCGATAGCGACTCCCAAAGTGCCTCTAGGTAACTACGCATGAAAAGAAGGGATAGCGAAATCGTGGCCTAACGAATAGAAACCTAATATCAAGGCGAATTAAGTGGACAAGTTGACCAAAAGCAATAAAGTCCAAAAGGCAAACGTAATCTTAATCCGTAAATTAGGTAGGTAAACGAGGAAAGATATATAACTTATCCCGTGAGGTCCTATAGAGGAGAAATCCTAGAAAAGCGAACTATAGGAAGTCAGCAGAGGTCATAGTACTCAGTAGAGGAAGGACCAAACAATTTACATCGCTTTAACAAATGTATGTTTCTAAGGTATATCCGACAGGAAAAGGTATGAGCGTATCTCAAAGAATATCCAATACGTAGGAAATAAATCTTAGAAGCGGAAAGGAGAAGAAGCGGAAAGTATGTCAAGGCATACTTTAAAAGTAAGTTGAACCGCGTAATGCCGAACGGCACGTTACGTGGTGTGAGAGGGAGAGGAAATTATCTAATTTTACTCCCTACTCGATT
>DEWM01000120.1:0-3361 GCA_002363635.1 Caryophanales bacterium UBA3210
TGTTTATTTATCTATTATTTTTTAGCAATAGCAGCATTGATGAACTGAATTACATCATTGTAGTTTGCGCCAATGTATGAAGGAGTTTCAATTACTGAATCTGCTGTATTAATCCACCAATCTGATGATGGGTCATTTAAACATGGGAAGAGGTTTTCACCTTCATCACTTTGAGTAAATGTTTTCTTGCCATCTACTGTTTCTAATGAACCGTGGCCACCTTTTGATCTATCCATATTAATTGATGTCATTGTTGGATAGTCACCAACGTCTGTAGCCCATGCTTTATAGCCATCTTTTGTTGTTGAAATTAATTCAAAGAAAGCACATGTAGCATATGGATATTTACAGTTTGGTAATAATTGTAGGTAATGTTTATACATGAAACCTGCAAAGCCATCCATATTTGATTTTGTTAATGTTGTTCCATCGTTATTTTCACCTAAAGCTGCAACAACGAGGTTTGCTTTTGAAATATTTTCAGATTCACTAACTTTTAATAATTTTGAATAAACTATCCATCCAACGTTACCTGGAGCAGCTGCTAAGTGGTTAATTGCAGCACCATCATCATCCCAGAAAGAAGCGTTTGCTAAGAATTTATCGATGAATGCATATGAATATTGTCTTGAACCATATTTTGCATAATCTTCAATCTTAACATCAGTATCTGCAGTATCTTTTTCAAATGCTGCTTTTAATTTTGCTTCTTGTGTAGGTTCTGTTAATTGAATTAACCAGTCCATGTTAACGTTTTCGTTACGTGGGTTCATTGTATCAATTCTATTCTTGAATGATGAATGAGTAACATCCCATACGTTATCAATTCTGACATCAGAATTTTTCTTATTGTACATCCATGTTTTGAAGTTGTATTGTAATGTGAATGGATTACCTGCAGCTTCTGCAACTTTTGTACCTACTGCATCTCTCCAAGTCTTTGAGATAAAATTACCATATGATTTTGTATCAATACCTTTTGTCTGTAATTGATAACCATCTTGAGTAACTGTACCACAGTAACCATCTTCTGAACCTGCAGAAATTTCTGTTTGTAATTGATCATAAATTAATCCATCAACAGTTGTATCGTATTTTAATGGATCTTTAATGTCTTTATTATATTTTTGTAATTCTGAAATAAATAAATTCTTTGCTTTACCACCACGAGATGTTGTAGCTAAGATTTTGACCTGGCCTGTTGTACCAAGTTCTTCTGCAGCTTTTTTAAATAACTGATCATGAGTCATTGTTTCTGCATCTGCAATTGCATCTTTTACTCTTTGGCTAACTTCAACTGAACCGCCACAGCTAACTAACGAACCGCAGCTAAGTAATGAAGCAGCAACGAGTGCTAAACCTAATTTTCTTTTCATAGAATTATTATTACCTCCTAAGGGCTTATAGGTTGAAAGCCCTTTCACAACTTTAATTATAAATAAATATATTCTTAAAAAAAGACTTGAAATAATAAAAAACTTGTGAACCATTTTGAAATAAATAAAACAATATATCTCAAAATCAATAAAATTTTATTACATTTGTAACATATAAATATTAAATTACCTAAAAAAAGATAAAAATTTAGAAATAGCTAATTGTTTTTATATAAATCATTAAAATGAATCATTATTTAGCAAAATAGATAAAAAAGATACATTTGCATACATTTAATTCCATATAAAATAAGGCTTTAAGAACACAAATAAATATACAATCAAATATTTATATTTTTTCTTTTATATATTTTTAAATATAAAAAAGACACAAAATGTAGTTGTGTAACCATCATTGTGTCTTAATTAAAATCTATCTATTATTAGTAGATAAAAGAGAGTTAATTTTATTTAATATTTTTTAACATGTCTAAAGCAGAAGCAATTACTTTATCCATATCGTAATACTTGTATTGACCTAAACGTCCTCCAAAGATTACATTATCTAATTTATCTGCTTCTTCTTTATATTTTAAATATAAGTTATTATTTCTTTCATTATTAACTGGGTAATATGGTTCATCACCAAGTTTCCAAGTAGAAGAATATTCTCTAGAAATAACAGTTTTAGGTGAAGTAGTATCAAATTCAAAATGCTTATGTTCAATAATACGAGTATATGGAACTTCATATTCTGTATAATTAACAACTGCATCACCCTGATAGTTAGGAGTATCAAGAACTTCTGTTTCAAATCTTACTGATCTATATTCAAGTTCTCCATATTTATATGAGAAGAATTCATCAATAGGGCCAGTAAAGATAATCTTTTTAGCACATGATTCATATTCTTTTCTCTTATCAAAGAAGTTAGCACCAAGTTCTACTTCAATGCCTTCTAACATCTTATTAATGATAGCAGTGTATCCTCCAACAGGGATACCTTGGTATCTATCATTAAAATAGTTGTTATCATAAGTAAATCTTACTGGTAATCTTTTAATAATAAATGCAGGTAATTCTGTACAAGGTCTACCCCATTGCTTAGCAGTATAACCTTTAATTAATTTTTCATAAATAGTAGGACCTACTAAATTAATAGCCTGTTCTTCTAAGTTCTTAGGTTCATCAACATGATATTTAGCTTTCTCTTCTTCAATTCTATTTTTAGCTTGTTCAGGTGTATATACATCCTTCCAAATCTTAGAGAATGTATTCATGTTAAATGGTAAATTATATAATTCATCCTTGTATCTAGCGACAGGTGAATTAATAAAATTATTAAATTCCGCGAACTTATTAATATAATCCCATACTTCTTTATTAGATGTGTGGAAGATATGTGCACCATAAACGTGAACATTAATACCTTCTACATTTTTAGTGTAGATATTACCACCTACATTATCTCTTTTATCAATAACTTTAACTTTATACCCTTTTTTATTTAGTTCATATGCGCATATTGCCCCATATAAACCAGATCCAACAATTAAATAATCGTACATAACAAATCTCCCTTTAAACGATATTGTTATTATATAACAACTAATGATAAATAACTATACAAGTTTTAAAGACCTAAGATTCCAATAAGAAAAACTAAGGCTCCATATTCAAAAAAGGTAATTTCATAAATTAATCCTTTATTTTAATATCTTGTCAATGTAATATTTAGGAGTCTTAACATTATCCATAAATTTTAATCCCATTCTTTAATATTTGTCCATACTAAATAAAACAGGATATTCAAGCATTAGAACAAAAACAATGCTACATTAAGTTGAAGCATAATCTCTAATATTTCCTTTTTTATCAGGATTGTTATCTTTCCATTATTTTACTCTCATACCAAAAAGTGCAACATTTAGCATAACAGCCTCACTAGCATAAAGATAAGACTTTTGAGCATCTGTTAATTCAAT
>DEWM01000120.1:3543-4251 GCA_002363635.1 Caryophanales bacterium UBA3210
CAATTACCGGATTTGTTTCACCATCTGTTTTAAATCTAGATAAATCAGTTAATGAGACATAGTAAAAGAATTTTTACCAGATTCCGTTTTAAATGCATCGAATTCGACCGAATTAAAATTCAAATTATTAATAGATTCCCATAGTCCAAAATATTCTATTGTGCACTTAAGTCTTAACCAATTCTTAACAACATCAGAAGGGAAATTCATTGTCTTTTGATTTAAAAATATCATTTAAGTACTTGTCTCTATTGATCATCCTAATCACCTTTTCCGTGGAATTCCACATTATTTCCGATTATATTTATTATTTTAATGTGCATACCTTCTCAACGTGAGCCCCATAGTGCTCCACTTTACTCAAAATCTATTTCAAACAATGATAATAATTCCTTTACTCTATCTTGGCCCGAAAGGCAAGTGTCAATTAACCAGCCTCTATCTTCTTTCCAATTTTTTAATCCTCTATAATAAAACATCTTTATATCATCAGTTATGATAATAGGAACAAAGTTATATTTTAAACATTCTTTTAGCATTATTAATCTTCCAACTCTTCCATTACCATCTTGGAAAGGATGAATAGATTCAAAATCATGATGAAACTCAATAATATCTTCTATTGTTTTTTCTTTTTTCGAATTATATTTATCTAATAATTTTTTCATTTCGCTAGAGACATTATCAGGTGATGTGGTATCTATACCA
>DEWM01000117.1:0-3962 GCA_002363635.1 Caryophanales bacterium UBA3210
GTTAGATTTAAATTAACTCAACAAGCAGCACTTGAAGCTGCTAAGAAAGCTGCAGCAGAAGAAAAAGCAAAAGCTGCAGAAAATAAATAAGGAGGGATTATGGAAAATACATTTACATTAAAATCAAGTAATGCTCCTTATGTTAGAAATAAGAAGTCAACATTCCAAATTATGATTGAGCTTACTATTGCTCTTGGTATCGTTTGGCTTGCTGCAGTTATTACTACATTCATTAAAGCTCCTACATACGGAGTTCATTCAATCTTCTTAATGGTTGTAGCAGTACTTGTTACATTCGCGTGTGATGCTATTAACACAGTATTAAGAAATAAAAAAGACAAAGAATTACCTAAGAAGATTCTTCATGATATTACTCATAACTATTCTTGGGTAACTGCAATGATTTTCACTTTAACTGTTCCAGTATGGACAAGTTATTATGTAGTCATTTGCGGTGCAATCTTTGCAACTGTCATCGGTAAATTAGTTTTCGGTGGATTTGGTAAAAACATCTTCAACCCTGCAATTATGGGTAGAATCTTTGTTGCTTTATCATTCACTATTTCTACTCCTGCAATGGCATCAGGTCTTGATGCTACAACAGGTGCTACAGTAACAGGTGCAATAAGTTCAATTAATGGATGGCTAGGAGATGCTTCATTAAGTGGTATTTCAACTTTAGACCTTTGGACTGGTAATTATTTTGGTGCAATGGGTGAAACATTCTCAATCTTATTAATTGTCTTATTCATTGTTCTTGCTATTAGAGAAGATTTAAACTGGAGAGCTCCAGTCTTCTATGTAGGTACAATCGCTATCACATCATTATTAATTGCATTAGTAACTGGTATGAGAGATATTCCTGCTTACTTATCTTATTCATTAGCAACAGGTGGTTTATTATTCGGTGCAGTATTTATGATTACTGACCCAGTCACTACACCAACTTCACCAGTTGGAAATATCTTCGTTGGTATTTTTGCAGGTTTAATGACTATGCTTATTAGAATCTTCACTAATAACGCAGAAGGTGTTATGTATTCAATCGCATTAGTAAACTTAATTACTCCAGCAATTGATCATGTAGTAACTGCAAAAACAACTAAACAAATTGGTTATAAAGCAGGAGTTACATTCGGTACAATGGCGGCAACTATTGCCTTAGTCACTACACTTGCTTACTTCCATAATGGTGGTAAAGAAGTTTATGAAAAGAATGGAATAGCCATTGAAGAATATAATTTAGTTACATCAAAAATTAATCTTAAAGAAAATCAAGATATTACTAAATACGAAAAAGATTTACCAACTACCTCTTCTTTAGTTGATACAAACGGATATGCTAAAGCTTATTCAGTTATTGATTCATCTAATAAAGAAGTAGGAGTTATCTTACACGTATTAAAATCAAATATTAGTATCGTAGAAAAAACAGAAGGATATGAAGGCGAAGTTAAAGTTAAAGCTGAAGGTTTAGTAACATTTGATTTAACTACAAAATCAATTACTAATATTTCATTCATTAAAGCTCCAGCATCTAACTCAACTTATACAACAAAAGTAGAAGACGCTCTATCCGATTACACATATTCAAATGACTTCTCATCATTTGAAATAACTAGTGCATCTTACTCAACAGAAGGTGTTAAAGCATTTGTTAACGAAGCATTAACAGTCTTTAATGCTTTAAACGCTTAGGAGGTATAAATTATGAATAAAATGATTAAATTACCTTTATTCTTAGGTGTTGTCGGTGGTCTTTGTGGAGGACTTCTTGCTGCAACTAACTATTTAACTCACGATAAAATTGTTGCTGACGCAGAAAAACGTGCTAACGCAGCTTTATATGTTCACTTTGCGGATGCTGCAAAATTTGAAGATGCAACATTAAGTGATACTTTAACTGCTGCAAGCGTTACTGGTAAAAAGAATGCTTTAACAAGTGATAACAATGTTATGGGTTCTATTTATTTCTGTTCAGTAGTTGGTTACGCTGGTAAATCTACTCCAATAGAATTCTCTGTTTCAATTGCTTCTGGCAATGTTAAAAAGATTGTTGTTACAGGATCAGGAGAATCTGCAGCAGGTGCTAAATTCATTTCTTGGGTAGGAGAAGCTTCAGAAGCTGATTTAAACCCAACTGGTAGCCGTGCAGACACTTGGAAAGCTACAACAGGTTCATCTATTTCAACTAAAGCAGTTGCTATAGCAGTTGATGCGTGCCTTGCCGATTATCAAGGAGGTACTAAATAATGAAAAAGTCAAAATTAAGTATCTTCATGAATGGTTTCATTTATGAAAACCCAGCATTTGTCATTTTCCTTGGTATGTGTCCAGTACTAGGTACAACTACTTCAGTAGAAAATGGCGTATATATGTCATTATGTGTTCTATTTGTATTATTACTTTCAAATACAGTAATCTCTGCACTTAGAAAAATTATTCCAGATGAAATTAGACTTCCAGTCTACATCATCTTAATTGCAACTTTAGTATCAGTTGTCGATATGCTCTTCCATGCATATCTTGATTATGGAATTTACCAATCTTTAGGTTCATTCATTTCCTTAATCGTCGTTAACTGTATCATTCTTGGTAGAGCAGAAGAATTCGCTAACAAGAATACAGTTGTTGATTCTATCTTTGATGCTTTAGGATACGCTGCAGGTTTTGCTCTTGCCTTAATATCTGTATCATTCTTTAGAGAAGTTCTTGGTACAGGAAAATTATCTTGGGCAGGTAACTCAGTAACTATTATTCCTGAAGATTACGCAATTAAATTATTCCAACGCCCTGCTGGTGCATTCATTGTTCTTGGTTGTATTGTTGCACTTTACTCAGTCATCTTAAGATTAGTCAATGAAAATAAAGAAAAGAAAGCTGCATTAAAAGCAGCACAAGAAAAAGCAGTATCAACTGCTGAAGTTAAATAGGAGGTAGATTATGCAAGTATTTTCAATCGCATTTGCTGCACTACTTGGCAGTAACATCATTCTCTCCCGTTTCTTAGGTATTTGTTCATTCTTAGGCGTTTCTAAAAATAGAAAGAACGCTCTTGGTATGTCAATTGCTTTAATAGTAGTTGTTATGCTCTCTGCTATTATTTGTTATGGACTAGGCGCATTACTTACTCTATTAGGCATGCAAGATTATTTACAACTTGTTGTCTTTATCTTAGTTATTGCATCTTTCGTTCAATTATTAGAATTCTTCTTAAAGAAATTTATTCCTTCATTATATAAAGCACTTGGTGTTTACTTACCTTTAATTACAACAAACTGTGTTGTCTTACAGGTATGTCTTGATATTATGTCACCTGATTATAACTTTGGTACAATGCTTGTCTATGCATTTGCAGTTCCTGCAGGTTATTGCTTAGTTATGATGCTCTTTAGCTTCATTAGAACTAGACTTGAACTTAATAATGCTGATACTCCAAAAGCATTCCAAGGTAACGCAATTGCTTTAATTGCAGCAGGTCTAATGGCAATGGCATTCGTTGCTTTCTCAGGATTTGCATTCTAATATGATTAACTTATATTTAGGACAAATTGAAACAATCTTACTTTCAATAGGAATTGTTATCTTATGTGTCTTTCTCTTCATTGGAACTTATTTACTAAATAAGCATACAAAAAAGCCAGAAGGATGCGAAGATTTAACATCCCAATGTGAAGGATGTAAAGTTCTCACTTGTGGTCATAATCCTGTTAATAAAAAGGATGACTTAAAAGAAAAGGAGAAAAATAATGATTAGTATATTAATTGCTTTCGGAGTAGTACTTGGTATTGCTGCACTTCTTGGACTCGTTCTTGCTTTAGCTGATAAATTCTTAAAAGTAGAAGAAGATCCTAGACTTGAACAAGTAACTAAAATGTTACCTGGCGCAAATTGTGGTGGATGTGGTTTCCCTGGATGTGCTGGTTTTGCAAGCGCCATCGTCAGTGGTGAATCACCTACT
>DEWM01000117.1:4023-6118 GCA_002363635.1 Caryophanales bacterium UBA3210
TAGCACCATGTAAAGTTTCTAAGAAAGAAGCTAAAGAAAAAATCCAAGCTTACTTAAAAGAAACTCCAGGACCAGACGGTCAATGTATTGATGTAAAATTATAATTAAAAATGGGACTAAGTATATAACTTAGTCCTTTTTTATGGTATATTTTATGAAAAGAAAGGGTGTTTATGAAAAGAAGATTGTTGTTATTAACTGGTTCATTAATCTTAAGCTTAGTTAGTTGTTCTTCTCCTACTTGGTACAGTGTAGAAGTAATGACTAATATCGTCCCCATTGCTTCTTCAAACGAAAAAGTGACACCTTTTAATACTGTAATGAAATTAAATTATTGTCTAAGTAAAGATAATAATAATGATTCATTTAAAGAAGAATTATCTTCTTATTACATAGATGAAGTAGTTAAATACCATAAATTATTTGACCGTCATTATTCTTATTATGATGAAGATGGAAAAACTTTAGTAATTAACCCTAAAACTATCAATGATAGTTATGGTTCTTCTACTCCTATACAATGTTCTAAAGAACTCTATAATTTATTAAAACAAGGAGTAAATTTAACTTTAAAAACTAATGGTTATTTTAATTTCTTCGCAGGAGAATTAGTTTCTTATTGGGATAACTTAATCTCTACTGTTAACAATTTTGAAAATGAACATGGTTCATATACTAATATCCAAGATTATTTTAATGATTATGAGCCTTATTATAATGAAGACGCTAGAAAGAAAGTTGAATATTTAAGGCTCACTACTCCTTCTTTAGAAGAAGTTAAAAATCTTCTTACCTTTAATGATGAAACTTTAGAAGTTACTTTCAATACTTTAGAAGATAAAGTTTTAGAAAACGGAACCATCTTAGAACGTTCGTCTGCTACTTCTTTATATCGACCAAGTATTACTACTGGAGGTATTGGTAAAGGACTTGCTACAGACTATATCAAACAAGATTTAATTTCTAAAAATTATACTCAAGGTTGGCTTAGTTCTGGTTCTTCATCATTAACTACTTTAAGTGATCCAACATTTGGTAATGGTAATAAACAAAAAATCACCTTAACTATTCCTGAAAATAAATATCCATATTTTTTAACTTATGGTTTAAGTATTGCCTCATCTAAAGATTATTCAATTTCAACATCAGGTAATCACGATTCAGGACATTCATATACTCTTTATGGTGATAATAATAATGTCTTATCTAGAAGACACCATATTATAAATCCATATACTGGTTATCCATCAGAAGATTTTTCTACAGTATTATTATTCTCACACTCATTTACCGGAGTTGAACTTGATGCTTTTAGTACAGCATTTGTTAATATGAGTTTAAAAGAAGGTCTAGAATTTAGAACTGAATTATTAAAAGATACATCTAAAGATTTAGAAATAGTTTTTGTTTCTAATTTAGATGAAAATAATAATTATCATTATTATGCTACATCTAATTTTGAAGGTTCTTTAGAAATCTTACAGGATTATTTTAAGGAGATTAAATTATGAACAATAATTTCTCTTTAAAATTTAAATGGCAAGATGTAATTGTCGTTATTCTTGGACTAATAATCTCTATCGGTTTATTAATTGGAATTCTCGCCTTTAATAATTCCTTTTCAGGAGGAAAAAGATACGTTGAAATCACTCATCGTAATGAAGTATATAAAGTTGATATTGATTCATTAACTGCTCCTTATGAATTTGAATTAAAGAAAGAAGATCACGAAGAATTATTAGGTGATTTCCATATTTTAATTGATAAAAACAAAGGTATATCTGTTCACGATGTCACTTGTCCAAATAAGACCTGTGTTTCTCAAGGATGGGTTAATATCCCTAATTTACCAATTATTTGTATTCCAAATGATGTCAAAGTAGTTATTAAAACTACTGCAAGTGATAACGGAGACGCAGTTATAGGAGGATTCTATCATGAAGAAAAGATCATCCTATAGAAGTTCATCAATCATCAAGAAGATGACTAAACTTGCCTTATTTTTAGCGGTAGGTATTATTTTAAATATCGTCGAACATTTAATTCCTATACCTATGCCTGTACCTGGAGTTAAATTAGGACTGGCCAATACCAT
>DEWM01000124.1:0-1122 GCA_002363635.1 Caryophanales bacterium UBA3210
TACACTTATGTTAATCATTAATATTAGTTTTAATATGAAGCCTATTAAATTTATAGGATAGATTATGAAAATAAAAGAACTGTTATGTATCCAACAGTTCTTAATTTCATTATTTAATTTCTTTATCTTTATTTAAGGATTCTAGATATTCTTTAATAGCCTGCTCTTCTAAAGCTTTTTTCTCTTCTTCTAATTTATTTTGATTATCTTCTACTACTTCATCAGTAGCTTTTCTTTTCTTATATGCATTAATTTGAGTAAAGATATTAACTCCAATTAGAACAGATAATGGTAAAAATATTAATAAGAAGAATCCCCAGAATGATCTTAATACAGTATATAACCAAGTTAAAGTAGGACTCTTTTTAATAAATTTAGATTTTACCTGTGAAAAGCTTATTTGCTTATCTGGAATCTTATTTGTTAATTTATTATCTCCTTGAGTAATAATAGTCTTATCTTCATAATCAATATCGATAATTCTATGAGTTTCAGTAGTTACGTAACTTGGTAAAGATGCATCATGTGGTTCAAAAGTAATAATATCTCCTACTTTTAATGAATAACAATCTTCTTCATTAATTAGTTTTGAGATAACTACAGTTTTCGCGGAGAAAGAATCTTCATAATCTCCATCCATTGAATTAGTTTGAATATAATAATAAACATATCCAAAGAAATTAGGAGTTCCTCCACTTATTGATTGAATAGAGACAATCAGTACCATAATAAAAATAAAAGAAAAGACAGCATAACCAATGATGTTACTAATTAATTGAAATTTAGTTTTCATGGTTTGTTTCTTTTCTTTTAATTTCATAATTAATTCCTGATATTTTATTTATTTGATAAAGATAAGAGGATATCTACTGCAGCATTTTCGTTATGTACTAAATTAATAATATCATTTTTAGGTTCTTTATCCTTTTTAGTAGGTTTAGTTAAAACGATATTTTTTAAATCGACTTTAGAAATTTGTTCATCAAGTAATGATTCAAATTTTGCTAAAGCTTCAGCTTTATAACTTAACGCATATTTATTAAATTCATTTTCTTCAGAATCAATATTCTCTTTATTTAATGAATCAAGTTCATCTTGTAAACGAGATGTTTCTTCATCCAT
>DEWM01000124.1:1226-4734 GCA_002363635.1 Caryophanales bacterium UBA3210
CAAGTTCTGCCTGTTCTTCTTCTCTACGTCTTTGACGTTCTTCACGAAGTCTTCTATTTTCTTCACGAAGTGCCTGTTGTTTTGCTTTTTCTTCTGCAATAATCTTGTCTGCAGCTTCTTTCTTTCTTCTTTCAAGTTCTCTCTTCTTATCGTTTCTATTCTTAATACGAACTCTTTCTTCTTCTTTCTTTTGAGCCTTAATAAGTTTTTCTTGTAATTTCTTATCACGCTTAGACTGATTGATATTATGTTGAGCGATAACTCTATCAAGTGCTGCAGTGATTTCACGATATTCAGTAGGAGTATATGTTTTATCATCCTTAACTTTAGAATAGACTTTACGTACTTCTCTTAAATCAAGGTTAATTGATGGGAATTCATCTTCATCAAGTTTATTTTCTTGTTCAAGTTCTTCATCAATCTTCTTTTCTTCTTCAGATTTATCTTTAGAAGATTCATCTTCTTTAGAAGCAGATTCTTTTTCCACTTCTTTCTCAATTTCTTTAATACGTTCTTTTTGAGCGGATAACTCTTCTTGCTGAACTTTTTCATCTAATTCTTCAAGAGTTTGTTCATCTGTATGAAGATTTGCAAGGTTCTCTAAAATTAAATCGTTAAGGAAAAGAATATGACGATATTGTTCATCAAGAGATTGAGGTAATGAAGAATGTTCATTAACTTTTTCAATTTCAAAGCCTTTCTTATCATATGATTCAATAAATTGCCATAAAATAAGAGCTTTCTTAAAGTTAGGTTCTTTCTTAATTACGTTAGTTCTAGTAATAGGAGGACGGACTGGTGCACTTTGTCTCATGGATTTTGCAAATGGTGAGCCTAAAAATCCTGTGACAATTTGATGCATTCTAGAGACTCTTTGAAGAGGAGTCATACCTTCAGTTGCCCCTGGGTTTAAATTAATATTTGATTCTGAGAATTTTTCAAAAGGCATATTAGTAGTAGCCTTAAGTTCTACTCTCATAGTTGATCCGTTATATTTATATTCTGAATCAATGTTAATAGTCATTTCACTAGATTCATTAACTAGTGCAGATTCAAGTTCTTTATAACGTTTATCAACGAACTCATTTAATTTCTTAATTAATGTATATGCAAATCTATTTTCATAAACATCAAAAGATTCTTCTTTAGCAGTATTTAAGATCTTAGAAGGAGTAACTGTCCCCTTCTTCTCATCTACAGACGCAATAAAGTTAGTATGCTGTGCTAAGTGTCTAACTGATTCTGGAGAGATGTTACGTGCTAAAGAGATATCTAAGATATCTTCTTCAATAACAATAAACTTACGAGGGTTTCTAACAATATGGTCAAGTGAAGGTAAACAGTCTTCAATGACATCAATCCATTCCATATCAAAAACTTTTTTATTAAAAGTCTGATCAATGGACATGTTTACTTTACCTTCGGTAATAGCATGCATTGTTCTTTGATAATGTTGGTCATTATTAAAAATCTCTTTGATTTTATTCAAATACTGACTATATTCGTTTGCCATATTTCTCCCCCCCTTTCTACATTTAATAAGTTAGTTTAGATTAGAATAATTTCTTTAATCTATTTAAATATTCTTTAGATTCTTGCATATTTTCTTCTCCGAAATGATCAGATAGATATTGAATATATCCATCGATTTCATCACGAATATATGCTAAGTTTAAGGATTCGAATTTTCTTAAAATTTTATTACATAAGACATAGTCTAGGCCATCAATTTCAGTACCCCCGCAGGCAACATATACAGGAACGAATTCCTTTAATTGCTTAACAATACGGTTACCGAAAGCAAGTCTAAAGTGTTCAATAACGTAGTCATCCATATCATTAAATTTCTTAATGTTTTCTTCAGATACTACGTATTTAGCCTGTGCTTGATGGAACATGTCTTCTAAGTGTTTATATGAAATACAGATTTTATCTGGATTTCTATCTTCAGGTGCTACATCAAAAGGAATACCTTTTGAGTTAATGTTAATAGGCATCGCTCTATCGTATACCTTATCAGAAATAGCAAATGTAGAGTCATCGTTGTTGATTGTACAGATGAACCACATATTTTCAGGTAATTTAAATCTACCTTTTTCAACAAATTTAGGGTCTGAATCCCAACCAGAAGGACATATATCAACAATCCAGTTATCTCTTGAAGGCATTTCAAGAATTGATAATAATTCAGCAAAATAGTATTCAACACGAGCGATGTTAGCTTCATCGATAACTGTTAAATAGATTTGTTCGTTATATCTAGCTTCATACATCATCTTTAAGATTTGAGTTTCGTTAAATCTCTTAGTGAATTCGTTGAAATAACCGAAAATTTCAGTTCTATCTCTCCAAGATGGTTGAACAGAGGCGATAGTTGCAGGATTATTTAACCATTGACCAATTGCATAAGGTAAAGATGTTTTACCTGTACCAGAAATACCTTGCAAAATAAGAATTCTAGTAGTTGCAAAAGACGCAAAGAATAATCTAATAACTCTTGGTTGATAATAAAGTCTCATTTCTGAGCATGCCCAATTTCTAAAACGATCACAAATCTGTTCTAGAGTAATGTCATTATCATAAACAAATGTAGGTGCACTTGGTCCATTATATAACTGGTCAACTTCAGTTAATTTATAGAAACGAGATTCACCATTATTAACTGAGCCTTTATCTTCGCTAGAAGAACCTTCTTCTGCTTCTTCTTGTAAAATAGAGTTAACTTCCCCTGAACCAACACCTTTAGAAAGTGCCATATCAATTAATCTATTCTTATCTCTAGTAGTCTTTAATAATTCTTTTCTAAGTCTATTGACTTCGTCAATATAGTCATTATCAATCTTCTTAGAGAATAATCTCTTCCATAATCTAATACCGTAGTGGATAAGTAACCAAATAAATGATAATACTGCTGCAATTAAAATAATAACTGCTACAATTGCACCAACTTTTCCACCAACATCTAAACTAGGAAAGTATTTTTGGAATACTTTAATATATTCTGGGATTCTAAACATTTGATAGAGTCCCCCAAGGATACCACCGAAAGAATCGTCACTCCAACAAATGAATAAGCCAATAAATCCTTTAGCAAAGATACCTAAGAATTCTGCTAAAAATTGTAAAAACATTTATAATCTCCCCTTTCTTTAGTATCTATATATACTTTGAAATAATAATTTTATTATTTATTTTCTTCGCCATTTTTAGAAGAAGCTTCTTCTTGCATCTTCTTCATATATTCTTCAATAGCTTTACGCTTAATTTCTTCTTTTTCAGCTTCAGATAATTCAATAGCCTTTGCTTGAGCAATTGCTGCTTCTTTAGCTTTTTCTTTATTTCTATCAATAATATATTTAACTACTGTAAATACATTCCATCCAAATAATAAGATAAGTGGAATCATAATGACTAAGAAGAAATTTAATGGAGTTTTAATCCAAGTGATTACTCCACCTACTCTAGAAATCTTATTACCATTCCATGTACCAACAACATTGTTTAGTGG
>DEWM01000036.1:0-773 GCA_002363635.1 Caryophanales bacterium UBA3210
GTTTGTCCTTCATACTGAGGATCTGGGTGCTTGATTGAAACAATAGCAGTAATACCTTCTAAGCAGTCATCCTTAGTAAGACCTTCATCATTGTCTTTTAAGAATTTATTTGCTTTTGCATATGCGTTAATAACTCTAACTAAAGCAAGTCTAAAGCCTTCTTCGTGAGTACCGCCATCATGAGTATAAATATTATTACAGAATGAATAGACACCAGCAACGTATGTATCGTTGTACTGCATAGCAATTTCAACACTTACATATTCATCTTTAGCACCTTCTGGTTTTTCTGCTTCTGTATATCTCTTTTCTCTACCTTCGCAATAAACAACATCTTCTGAAAGAGGAACTTTGTTTTTGTTTAAATACTGAACGTATTCCTTAACACCACCTTCGTAAAGGTATGTTTCGTGAATCCATTTTGTTTCATCGTCTGCTCTTTCATCATTGATGATGATTTTGACACCTTTATTTAAGAAAGCCATTTGTCTTAAGTGTTCTCTAATTACACTAAAATCAAATACTTGAGTTTCTTTAAAGATTTCTGCATCAGGTTTAAATGTAACGATAGTACCTGAATCAGTACAGTCGCCAATACGTGTACAAGGTTGAACTGTGTGACCACCATTTTCAAATCTAATAGTGTAAATGCCACCGTCTTTATGAACTTCTACTGTTAACCATTCTGATAAAGCATTAACAACAGATGCACCAACACCGTGTAAACCACCAGAGACTTTATAACCGCCGCCTTCACCGAATTTACCACCAGC
>DEWM01000036.1:847-15052 GCA_002363635.1 Caryophanales bacterium UBA3210
AGAGCGGAAATACCAGTTTTAGCAACAATACCAACTGGAATACCACGACCATTATCTTTAACTGTAACTGTGTCACCTTTATTGATAGTTACGTGAATTACATCACAGTATCCCGCTAAAGCTTCATCAATAGCGTTATCGACAATTTCCCATACGCAGTGATGTAAACCTGATGATGAAGTAGTACCGATGTACATACCAGGTCTCTTTCTAACTGCTTCTAGACCTTCAAGAACTTGAATATTCTTTTCAGTATAGTTCTTGTCTGCCATATCTTCTTTTGCAATAAAAGTATGAGTTTCTTTTTCAAATTCTTCTGGCATTTTAGTTCCTCCTATATACCTTATTCTCTTCAACTACATAATAGTTGACGTCTTCTTTTTTAATATCGTCTTTTGCACAGGTAATAAATACTTGTGAATAAGAAGATAACTCGTTAATTAAATTATTTTGATGATTTTCATCTAGTTCAGAAAGTACATCATCAAGAATAATGATTGGATCTTGGTTTGTTTTCTCTTTAATCCATTTAACTAATGTAAGTTTAAGTGATAATGATGCGAGTCTATTTTGACCTTGAGAAGCATATGTCGCGACATTCTTTCCTCCAAGTAACATTAAGAAATCATCTTTATGTACTCCGTAGGAAGTGCTGCCTCTTCTAATATCATCTTCAAGAGACATTTCATATTTACTTCTTGCAGCTTCTTTAAAATCAGTTGGATCATCCTCTTCATCTAAAGAGCTCTTATAGATAATCTTTAGTTTACTTGGAGAATCATCAATATTTTTAAATATTTCATTTATCTTAGAATCAATTTCTTCAATAAACTTCTTCCTTACTTTGAAAATTTGATATTCAAACGGAATCATTTGTTCAGTAATCACTTCAATGTATCCACGATTTACTTCTTTTTCTTTAAGCATCGCATTACGTTGTTTAAGAAGATTCTTATATTGAACTAAGTCATTCATATACAAACGATATAACGAACTTAAATTCATATCGATAAGTTTTCTTCTTTCCATCGGACTATCTTTAAAAAGAAGTACATCATCTGGAGTAAATAAAACATTTAATAATATTCCTGATAATTCAGATAATTTGGTGAGTTTAATATCATTTCGAAATATTTGTTTGCCTTGGTTAGAAATAACTGCTTCAAGAACTTCTTTTCTACTTGTTTCAAATTCTAGATGAATACGAGCAAATTCTTCTTTGAATTTAATTATCTCTTTATCATCGTTAGCGCGGTAAGATTTACCAATAGTCATAAAGTTAATCGCTTCAACTAAGTTAGTCTTACCAGTACCGTTCTCTCCAATAAAGACATTGATTCCTGAAGATAGATGTAAATCAAGGTTTTCGTAATTTCTGAAATTAACTAATTTTAAATTACTTATTATCATTAACGACTAAGTAATCTTGTCCGAGTACGCTTACTTTATCGCCATCTCTTAATTTTCTGCCTCTACGATTATCAACTTCTCCATTGATAATAACTTCATTCTCTGCTAAGAAGATTTTCGCTTCTCCTCCAGAAGAGATGATGTCAGCAATCTTTAAGAACTGACCTAATGTAACGTAATCTGTATAAATAGTAATGTTCTTCATAATTCCTCACCTAGGTCAAATTGTAACATATTTATATATAAATATAAATATTTAATTTGTTAAACTTTTAAATTATTAATGTTTTTTGAATAATTCTTTCTAAAATTGACGTATTTCCTTATTTTTAAGGCGTATAAAGAGAATTTATTGAGAAGTAAGTAAATAATTCATAAAGACTTTAAATTAAGTTTATAAGACTAAAAGAAGACAAAAAAAGCCACCCTTGTGAGGTGACCTTGTATATAAATTAAATCCTAGTAATATGATCTAACTGGTGTAACGATTTGAATGATTGATTCATCTTCTGGAGAAGTGACTCTAAAAGCATTCATTTCACCTGCAAAAGATAAAATTACATCTTCACTTTGAGCAGCTTTAATTGCATCAGTGACATAATCAACGTTGAATGAAATATCAAGTCTACCGCCTTCATATTCAAATAATTCAACTTTTTCATTAGCAGAACCAATCTGTTCTGATTTAGATGAAATTTCAACTCCTGCTTCATCAAGAGATAATTTAACAATTCTTTCTCTTTCAACTGCAAGTAAAGATACACGTTGCATTGCGTTAACAAATGCATTAGCGTTAACTTTTAAAACATATGGGTAATTTGAAGGAATCATTCTACTTGTCTTTGGGAAATCACCATTGATTAATCTTGAATAGAACATAGTTCCACCAAATTCAAAGACAACTTTGTTACCTGCGATATGTAATGTAATTTGATCATTTTCGAGCAATTTAGAAACTTCATTTAAAGCTTTAACTGGAATATTTACTTCGAATGTATTTGAATTGCTAATATGTGAAGTCTTTTTTGATAATCTGTATGAATCAGTTGCAACAAATTCAGCAAGACCTGAACCTGCTTTAAAATTAACTGCTGTTAAGATAGGTCTAACATCTCTAGTTGATGCTGCAAATGTTGTTTGAGAAACAATCTTTTTAAATTCAGCATCTGATAAAACTACTTTTTCACCAGAAACTGCTAAATCTAAATCTGGATATTCTTCACTTCTCATTGAATTTAATTGGAAGTGAGCTTTATTATCAGAAATTTGAACAATAACATCATCAATAACTTCAATAGTTACTTTTTCTCCATCTAATCTTCTAACGATTTCAAGTAAATACTTAGCAGAGATTAATGTAGAACCTTCTGTATAATTTTCAATAAATGTTTTATCGTCTTTAGAAACTGGTAAGAAATTTTTAATTGTGATTTCATTATCACTTCCAAGAACTGTTAAACCATCATCATTCATTTCTAATTTAAAGTTTAAAAATGCTGGTGTAGGTGACTTAGGTCCGATAGCAACGTTAACTGTATTTAACTGCTTGAGGAACGAAACTCTGTTGACTGTGAATTTCATATAATTCATTCTCCTTTTTAAGATTTTAATAATACTAATAATAAGCTTTGTGGATACTGTGGAAAAGCCACTTTTACTCACAAAAATATTGTATCATATTTAGACTTAAAATACTATAAGTATTTTGTTTATTGCTTTAGATTTTTTTTGATTTGTGAAATTGCTGTGGAGAGTTGGTTGTCAACTTTCAACATTGTTTCAATTTTTTCAACACTAGACATAACTGTTGAATGATCTCTACCTGAGAAAGCTTTACCAATTTGAACAAAAGGCATGTTTAACATGTTTCTAAGTAGGTACATTGAAATCTGTCTAGCAAGAGCGATTTGAGAAGTTCTAACTTTAGATCTAATTTGTGAATCTGATAAGTGATAGAAGTCTCCAACTGCATCGATAATTTCATCAGGAGTAAGCTCATGTTTCTTATCTTTTATGATAACAGAGCCTCCAACTGCTTCTTTAATTGTGTTTAAATCAATTGAATCAAAATGTCTTACGTTAATTGTATAGAAAATGACTTTATTTAAGGCACTTTCGAGTTCCCTAACGTTTCTATTGAAGTTTTCTGCTAAGAAAATCAAACCATCTTCATCAAAATCGTTTAAATCTAGGCCGTTTGCTTCAATTTTATTTTTTAAAATTTGAATCATTGTATTAGTATCTGGAGTATTGATTGAAACAGATAAACCGGAGTTAAATCTAGATACTAATCTATCTTCAAGTCCTTTTAATTCATTTGGGTGTCTATCAGAAGTTAAAATAATTTGCTTATTTGAGTTAACTAAAATATTGAAAATGTTGAAGAACATTTCACTAGTCTTAACTTTTTCTGATAAGAACTGAATATCATCAACTAAAAGAACATCAATAGTCTTCATGAAATCCTTAAAGGATTCAGTTTGTTGATCACCACGAGAATATTTGATGAATTCATCAATAAAAGCATCAGTTGTGATATAAAGAACTTTTTTGCTTGGATTATTTGCTTTGATATAGTTACCTAAAGCATGAATTAAGTGTGTTTTACCTAAACCAGTTTTTGAGTAAATGAATAATGGGTTAAAACTAGTTCCAGGATTTCTTCCAATGAATAATGCTGCTTGAACTGCTTCCCTGTTTGAATCACCGACAACATAGTTGTCAAATGTGTATTTAGGGTTAAGTGAATAAGATTGAAAGAAAGGAGATTTAGCTTCTTGTTTAGGAAGATCTACATTAACAATTTCGTTTTTTGTAATGAATTCAATCTCAAAGTCAGACTGTGTTACATCGTTTAGACATTCTTTAACTAATTCTTTAGTTTGGACATCTTTTTGGATGAATTGAATAGCGAGTGCGCTACTAGCCAAGATATAAATCTTGTTTCCTTCGATTTTATGTACTTTTGTATCAGCAAAAAAGGAATCGAATACGTGTCGATCTTGTATACGATTACTTACTCTTTCGAGAACAGCATTCCAAATTTGGTTTTGTTGGTCAAGAGAAATTGCCATAACATTATACCTCATTAAAAAATCTTTCTACATTAATATACCATATGGTATGTGTGAAAGTATATTAAAAAAATATACAATTTTTAGTTTTCCACATATAAAAAGTGGCAAAAGCGCCTAAATATGCCATTCTAAACGTACTTTCCCACAATTTACACCTGTGGAAAACGTGTTGACTAACAATTTATCCACAATGGAAACGGTGGAAACGGTGTGATACTTTCCACAAACTAATCTAAGATGTTGAAAAAATAATGGCGGAAAATTGGCACTTCCACATAATTTACAACAGTTAAAAATACCTAATCCACACAGATGTGGAATGGTAAACTTTTTTAACTAATTTGTTTCGTAGAATAATAAAAATGCCATAAATTAGGCACTTTGCATTATATAAATATATAAAAATACTTTTTTTAAAAACCAAATTGTTTTGTTGACTTATATATAAATTATATATATAATCGAAAGCGTATGTGAAAGTATCGGAGGTATAAAAAATGAAAAGAACATATCAACCAAGTAAAAGAAAACATAAAAACACTTGTGGTTTCCGTGCTAGAATGGCAACTGCAAATGGACGTAAAGTTTTAGCAAGACGTAGAGCTAAAGGCAGAGCAAAACTCTCAGCTTAATAATTGCTAATTTAAAGCCACTCGTTAGAAAGTGGCTTTTTTAAAATTATTAGAAAGGATGTAGACATGAAGGTTAAAAATAGAGTTAAGAAAAATGAAGACTTTCAAAAGATCATCCGTGATAATAAAAAGATCGTTAATAAGTTATTCATTGTTTACTACAAAAAAAATGAAATTAACCACGCAAGAGTAGGTATATCTACTTCTAAGAAATTGGGAAACGCAATTGTTAGAGCGAAGGTTAGAAGACAAATTCGATCAATGTGTCAGGAGATTATTTCTTTTGACAAGTCTGTAGATTATATAATAATCATCAGAAAACCATATTTAGATAATGACTTCTCTGCTAATAAAGAATCATTAGCTAAATTACTCACAAATATTAAGGAGGACTAATGAAAATGAAAAGTCGTACTAAAAAAGCTTTAGTAGGTTCATTCTTATTAGCAGGATTATTTGGTGTTGTAGGTTGTACAAGTAATTTTTGTACAGTTCAAGATACAGCTTCAACAATTATGAATGCTGAAAACTATACTTATGAAAGTGCAACATCTTATGACAAATACGCTCAGTATGATTTAATCGGTACTGAAGAAGGTGAAGGAAAACGTAAAGAAACCAATTCAATCACTTACCAAGTAGAACAAAGTGCTAAGAACAATGGTTATACTACTCCATCTAAAGAATTCTATGAAAAGATGGAAGCAAAAATCACTGCTTATATTGAAGCAATCAAACCATATTACACAGATTTAACTGGTGATGAAGTAACTCAATATAAATATTTAAGAGCAATTGCTACATATGCAGGTACAGGAACAACTGTTACTGCAGATAATGCTCATAATAATACACTTTGGGCAAACTATGATGCATGGTATAAAGAAATCGAAGCAGAAGAAAATGGATATGAAATCATTCCAGATCAAGCATACGTAACTTTATATAAAAATACATTAAATGCTTTAGTTAGCCAAAACTCAAGCTGTATTACTCCAATTACTGATACATATAACGGTATTACATTAGAGGGTAAAACTTGGGGACAAGCATTTAACTATGGTGTTATTGAAGGATTATTAGTATATCCAATCTCATGGTTATTATATTCATTCACTAATGCATTTGGTGGAGTTCAAAATTCAGGTTGGGCAGCAGTTGGTGCAATTTTATTAGTTACATTAATTGTTAGAGGTATTTTAATTCTCTTAACATTTAGACAAACTATGGCTCAACAAAAGATGACATCATTAAAGCCAGAACTTGATAAGATTCAAGCTAGATATCCAAATTCTCAAACTAACCAGTATGAGAAACAAAAGATGGCTCAAGAACAAATGGCTTTATATAAGAAGAATAAGATTAACCCAATCGGTTCAATTCTTATTATGATTGTTCAATTCCCTATCTTCATTGCTGTTTGGGGTGCTATGAGAGGTTCAGCAATTCTTATGAATGGCTATATCTTTGGTAGTCAACTTGAATTATCAGCAGTAACAGGTACAGCTATGACTAACTGGACAGGTTGCTGGTGGGGTGCTTGGATTATCTTCATCTTAATGGCACTTGCACAATTTGCTTCAATGCAATTACCTAACTGGATTCAAAAATATAAAGCAAAGAAGAATCCATTAGCACAAGGACCAAAACTTCAAAAGAACGAAGCTGCAGATCAGCAGAACCGTACAATGAAGATGATGATGTGGGTAATGTTAATTATGGTTATCTTCATGGGTATTCAATTACCAATTGCTATGAGTATCTATTGGTTTATCTCTGCATTAATTTCTGCATTACAAACAGTTATTATCCAGGTCATTCTTGCAAAAACATCAACTAAGCAAAAATTTGCTAATTACAAAACAAGAAAATAATTAGGAGAAATAAAATGAAGTATATCGGAGAAACATTAGAAGAAGCTTTACAGAGCGCTGCAGAAGATCAAGGTGTTGAAGTAAGCGAACTCGTTTACGAAGTCGTCGGTCAAAATGAAGCAGCAGTTCAAATTGAAGTTTTTGAAATTGTTGATATTATCGAATATGCAAGTAACTATTTAAAAGAAGCAGTCGAATCACTTGGTATCGATTGCAAAGTTACTCCTTCAATTAAAGATGATATCATCAGATTAAAACTTAATTCAGATCATAACCCATTATTAATTGGTAAGAATGGTCAAACATTACAAGCTTTAAATGAATTAACAAGAATTGCAGTAAGCAATCATTTCAAAAAAAGATATAGAATCCTTCTTGATATCAACGGTTATAAAGATGATAAATATGATCGTTTAAGCAAGATGGCAAGAAGACTCGGACATGAAGTTCAAAAAACACATACAACAGCAGTCCTTGATCCAATGCCAGCAGATGAAAGAAGAGTTATTCATAACGCTTTAACAAATATGCCAAACATCAGAACAGAATCAACTGGTGCAGGTAAAGAAAGAAGAGTTCAAATTATTTACGTTGAAAATGACTCATCTGCAACAGAAGAATAAACTGGATTTGTTAATTCATAAGGGGTCTTAGGACTCCTTTTTCTTTTATATATATAAAGATATATATTATAATACGTATGAGGTGAACTTATGTTAAATACTATTGTTGCACTTGCTACTCCTCCAGTAAAAGGAGCGTTAGCAATTATAAGAATTTCTGGAGATAAGTCTATTGATATTATCAATTCCATCTTCTCTAGAAAAGTTGAAAAGAATCATTACGCATATTACGGATATATTATAAATTCAGATGGTGAAAAAGTAGATGAAGTCATTACTACATTATTTAAAGGACCACATTCTTTTACAGGTGAAGATGTAGTAGAAATTTCTTGCCATGGCTCAATGCTAATTGCAAATGAAATCATTGAATTAATTTTATCTAAAGGTGCAGTTCTTGCAGGAAGAGGAGAATTTTCTTCTCGTGCTTTTTATAATGGTAGAATTGACTTAGTTCAGGCTGAATCAATTAATGAATTAATCAATGCTGAATCTAAAGAAGCAAAGAAATTACAATTATATTCATTAACTGGAGAGACATCTAAATTATTAACTCCATTACAAACTACTCTTGCAGATATTCTTTCATTAATCGAAGTAAATATTGATTATCCAGAATATGAAGATATTGAAGTAGAAACTAATGAGAAATTATTAACAAAGATTGATCCTTTAATTGATGAAATCAATTATTTAATCAATAATGGAGAATCTTCTAAATTAGTAATAGATGGTATTAGTGTAGCCTTAGTAGGTAGACCAAACGTTGGTAAATCATCTTTATTAAATGCATTAATCAAGCAAGATAAAGCTATTGTTACTAATATTCCTGGTACTACTAGAGATGTAGTTGAAGGCAAGATTAGATTAAATGGTTTAACTTTAAATTTACTTGATACTGCAGGTATTCGTGATGCTTCTAATGAAGTAGAAAAAATTGGTATTGAGAAATCTAGAAAATCAATTGAGCAAGCTGATTTAGTTATCTTAGTTTTAGAAGCAAATAAATTTACTGATGAAGACCAAGAATTAATGGATTTAACAAAAGATAAGAAAAGAATTATCGTTTATAACAAAAAAGAACTTATTAATAAGGAAGATTATAAAGAAGGACAAGTTTATATTTCTGCATTAAATAAAGATACTAAAGAATTAGAAACTGCTATTTCTAAATTATTTAATTTATCAGAACTCGAAGATTTAACTCCTGCTTTAGTATCTTCTAGAGAAATCGGCTTATTATTAAAAGTAAAAGAAAACTTAATTGAAGCAAAGAAAGAAGCTCAAGATGGCATTAGTTTAGATTTAATTTCTATGTCATTAAAAGCAGCGTACGATACAACAAAAGAAATTCTAGGGCAAGAAATTACTGTCGATTTAGAACAAGAAATATTCTCTAGATTCTGTTTAGGTAAATAAGATGATATTTGATACACATTGTCATATCTATGATTCTAAATACGAAGAAAGCATTGATGAAATTATTTATAAATGCTTATCTTTTGATGTTGGATTAATGATGGTAGTAGGTGATAATATTGTCGATTCAAAAAAATGTGATGAAATCTCTAAACAATATAATGAGGTTTATTCTGCAGTAGGTGTTCATCCTGAAGAAGTTGATACTGATGATTTTGATAAAATGGAAGAACAATTAACTTCATTAGTTTTAAATAATAATAAGATTAAAGCAATTGGTGAAATTGGTTTAGATTATTATTGGAAAAATGATGAAGATACTAAATCTAAACAGAAGAAATATTTTATTAAACAAATTGAAATCGCGAATAAATTAGATTTACCAATTATTATTCATGCTAGAGATTCAGTTACTGATTGTATTGAAATCTTAAAAGAACATCCTTGTATTAATAAAGGTGTATTTCACTGTTTTTCAGGATCAGTTGAACAAGCTCAAATCATTATTAAAATGGGATATTATATTGGGCTAGACGGACCAGTAACTTATAAGAATTCAAAGACTCCAAAAGAAGTCGCGAAAATTGTTCCAAGTGATAAATTAGTTATTGAAACTGATTCCCCATATTTACCTCCTGTTCCTTATAGAGGTAAAACTAATTATCCATATTATTGTAAAGAAATAATCCAAGAAATCGCGATTATTAGAGAAGCTGATTATAAGGAAATTGAAGAACTAACTTTTGAAAATGGAAAGAGGCTTTTTAAAATATGAAAAGTTTAAAAAAACCAGTTATTGTTGTAGAGGGTCAAAGTGATGTTAATAAACTACGTTTATTAGTAGACGCAGATTTTGTTATTACTAACGGTTCTGAAATTTCACGTGAAACATTGAAATATATCGAAAAATTGGCTCTTTCTCGCGATATTATTATTTTGACAGATCCTGACTATCCAGGACAAAGAATTAGAAATATTATAAATAACGCTGTAAAAGGATGTTATAATGCTTATGTTGATAGAAGCAAATCTGTAAAAGGCCATAAATTAGGTGTTGCAGAATGTGAAGATGAAGAAATCTTACGTGCTTTAAAAGATATGATAAAATATAAAGAAATAGATACACCTAATCCTTTAACTTTAAGTGACTTAATTGATTTAGGCTTATCTGGACAAGAAGATTCATTTAATAAACGTCTTCTTTTAGCGGAACATTATCATTTAGGACCGGTTAATACAAAGTCATTATTAAATAAATTAAACATGTTAAATATCTCTTTAGAAGAGGTGAAAGGAGTACTTGATGAAAATCGCAAGTAAAGAATATGTAATCAAAAGACTTACTGAATTAATGATTACTCCAAAAAAGAAATTCTCTCAGAATTTTTTAACTGATTATGAAACAGTTGTCGAATCAGTTAACGCTTTAAATTTGACAGATGGTGATACAGTTATTGAAGTAGGTCCAGGACTCGGCGCACTTTCTCAAGAATTATTAGATCGTAAAGCAAACTTATATGCTTATGAAATTGATCCTAATATGTATAGTCATTTAAAAGATGTTTTTAAATGGTCTAGTACATTCCATTTAGAGAACATTGACTTTATGAAAGTTGATTTAAAACCTTTTGAAGGTAAACCAATTAAGTTTATTTCAAATGTTCCTTATAACATCACTACTCCATTAATTGAAAAAGTCGTTACTTCTTCTTTAGATGTAAAATGCTTTGAATTTATGGTTCAAAAAGAAGTATACGACCGTATTAAAGCAAAAGTTGGTTCAAAAGATTACGCTCCACTTAATATCTTTATTGAATATGTAGGAAAATTATCTGTAGTAAAAAAAGTTAATAAGATGCACTATATTCCTGCACCTAATGTTGATTCAATTGTTCTTAAAATTGAATTTACAAATAAGGATAGACTAGATAAAGAAGTAGAGAAAGAATTTGTCAAACTAACCAAAGCTTGCTTCTTAATGAGAAGAAAAACTATTTTAAATAATTTAAATGCATACTTTAATAGCAAAGAAAAGGCTCAAAAAGTCTTATTAGAAGCCGGTATTAAAGAAAACGAACGTGCAGAAGATATTTGTTTAGACGATTATCTAAAACTCGCTAAAATCTCGTTTTTTTGGAAATAAAAAATAATGCTTTATATTTATAGAGATTTATTTAAAATATAATTAGTCATTATTCATGGAGGATATATCAATGTTAATGGTTAAAGCTTACGCAAAAATCAATGTTGGATTAAATATTTTATCTAAAGATGCTAATGATTCATACCATTATCTTGATATGGTAAATCTTCCTTTAGAATTACACGATAGAATTGAAATTGAAATTATGCCAAATGGTTACGACACTATCGTAACTTGTGATGAACCATCTTTACCTGTTGATGAATCAAACTTAGCATATAAAGCTGAAAAAGCTATGAGAGAAGAATTTGGTTATACAACAAGTTTAAGAATTCATATTCATAAGATTATTCCAATTGGTGCAGGTTTAGCAGGTGGATCTGCAGATGCTGCAGCAGTTATTAAAGGAATTAATCATTTATTAAAATTACATGCTTCAGAAGAAAAACTATTAGAAATCGGTCAAAAGATTGGTTCTGATATTCCATTTTGTATTTTAGATAAAGGTGCACATGTCACGTCAAAAGGTGAAAATCTTGAATTAATTAAAGTAAAAGGTAGATGCCAAGTATTAATCGTTCTTCCTAAAGGAAGATTATCTACTAAAGCAGTATATGAAAAATATGATGAAATTAATTCATCTTCAAACGCAAATATTGAAGAATTAATTAAAGCATTTGAAGTTAATGATATTGAAAAAGTAATCGCTAATGAAGGCAACATGTTAGAAGAAGCAGCAATCGCTCTTTGCCCAGAAATAAAAGAAATTAAAGACTTATTAAAAGAAGAAGTCGGTAATGCTTTATTAACAGGTTCTGGAAGTGCAGTATTTGCTTTATCTCGTGACCATCATAAAATGTGGAAAATTTATCAAAAATTCATTAATAAAGGTTACAAAGCATTTTTAACTGAAACTAAATAGGAGTTTGTCTCCTATTTTTTTATTATTTATAGAAATGTTTTGGGTATTAGTCCTATAATTGTAGTGATGTTTAAATCTAGGAGGAAAGTATGTTAGACAAAACAGTCATTTATTCATTAACCGCAAATAAAGAGTTAGCTAAAGAAGTCGCAGACATCTTAAAGTTACCTTTAAATGAAGCAAAGGTCGCGCATTTCGCTGATGGTGAAATTTTATGCGAACCTACAGAAACAGTTAGAGATAAAGATGTATTTATTATTCAATCTACATGTAATCCAGTAACAGAACACTTGTTCGAAATCTTAGTTTTCATCGATGCTGTCAAGAGAGCTTCAGCAAGAAAGATTAACGTTGTTATTCCTTACTTCGGCTATGCTAGACAAGATCGTAAATCAAAACCAAGACAACCTATCACATCAAGACTTGTTGCAGACTTATTAAAAACTGCAGGTGCTGATAGAGTTATTACTATTGAATTACACGCACCTCAGATTCAGGGATTCTTCTCTTGCTTAGTCGATGAACTTACAGCAATTCCATTAATCACTGATTACTATTGGAAGTATAAGGATTCAAAAGATACAGTCTTAGTTTCACCTGATCACGGCGGAGTTAACAGAGTAAGAAGAGTTGCTGAAAAGTTAAATTTACCAATCGCTATTATTGATAAGCGTAGAACTGGACCAAACGTTGCAGAAGTTATGAATATTGTCGGTGACGTTGCAGGTAAGAATTGTATTATGATCGACGATATGATTGACACAGCAGGTTCAGCTAGAGCAGGTGCTAAGTGCTTAAAAGAACACGGCGCTAAATCAGTTAGAATCGGTTGCACTCATGGTGTCTTCTCATCTCCAGCAGATGAAAGATTATTCGATGGAACATTCGATGAAGTTGTTACAACAAACACAATTCCACTTGTTGAAAGAATGAATAACCCAATCGTTAAAGTTCTTTCAGTAGGACCAATGATTGCAAAAGTTATCGAAAACATTGAAGATGGAACAGCTGTTTCAACAATGTATGATGATTTATTTGCACATGACAATCCAACAAATAAGTAATATATAAACATAAGAGTGTTAGAGTTATTCTAATACTCTTTTTTCGTCGTTATTAAGCAAAAGAAAAGGTAACCACCGAAGTGATTACCTTAAGATTATAAGTTAAACTTATTTAGCTCTTTTTGCTTTGATTGCAGCTTGTGCAGCAGCAAGTCTAGCTACTGGAACTCTGAATGGTGAACATGAAACATAATCAAGTCCTGCGTTGTTGTAGAATTCGATTGAGTTAGGTTCGCCACCAGTTTCACCACAAACACCAATGTGTAAGTTTGGTCTAGTTGCTCTACCAAGTTTGACTGCTAAAGTGACTAATTTGCCAACACCGTGCTGGTCTAATGTCTTGAATGGATCTTCTTCGAAAATCTTGTTGCCATAGTAGTCAGGTAAGAACTTAGTAACATCGTCTCTTGAGAAACCGAATGTCATTTGTGTTAAGTCGTTTGTACCGAATGAGAAGAATTCTGCTTCTTCAGCGATTTCGTCTGCGAGTAATGCAGCTCTTGGAATTTCAATCATTGTACCAACGTGGTATGTCATATTAACACCAGCTTCTTTGATTAATCTATCTGCTGTTGTTGTGATGATGTTCTTAACGAACTTTAATTCCTTAACATCAAGTACTAATGGTACCATGATTTCAGGTTCAATTGCTTTACCTAATTTCTTAGAAGCATTGATTGCAGCTTTGATGATAGCTTCTGTTTGCATTTCGCAAATTTCTGGGTAAGAAACTGCTAAACGGCATCCACGGTGACCCATCATTGGGTTGAATTCGTGTAATTCTTCGATTCTATCTTTAATCTGCTGAACTGTCTTGCCAGTTGCTTTTGCAAGTTCTGCAATCTTTTCTTCTTCTTGTGGTAAGAATTCGTGTAGAGGTGGATCGAGTAAACGAACGTTGACATTTAAGCCATCCATTGTTTCATATAATCCTTCGAAGTCTTTTTGCTGCATTGGTTCAATTTCTGCTAATGCTGCTTTTCTTTCTTCGACTGTATCTGCAAGAATCATCTTTCTCATAGAGAAGATTCTGTCTTCTGC
>DEWM01000088.1 GCA_002363635.1 Caryophanales bacterium UBA3210
TCAGTAAATTCTTCATTGTGTAATCCGCGGTGGGCAACTCCCTTTAAGATAAGTGGATTAATATGTGAGATGAATGTCTTTTTATTCATAATTAATCATCCTGACCTAAACCTTCAAGGCCTTTTGCAAGTTTAGTTTTATTTAAAGTAACATTCTTAACAAAGAAGAAAATAATCATTGAAACAAGAATACATAAAGCAGCATATACTGGTAAATATGCCCAATCTAACGAAGGAACTAACATAAGTGAACCAAGTGCAATCGGAGTAATAGTTTGTGCCGCCATACTTGAAGCATAATAGTAACCTGTGAAAGCACCAATTTTCTTAGAATTACAAAGTTCAACAACCATTGGGAAAGAATTTAAGTGAACTAAAGCCATACCAAATCCTTTAATAAACCAAATTACCCAAATAAGAGTTGGGAAGGAACCAGATCCTGCTGCATTTTTTAAGAAAGTAAATGTACCAATAATCCAAATAATATATGAAATAAATGATAAACCAAGTCCACTAAAGATTGTCCATTTACGTCCAATCTTGCCTGCAATATATCCACCTATAGCATAACCAATAACTGAGCCTAAGCCACCTATAATAGTATTAATCATATTAGATCTAGTCGAAGCACCTAAATAATAAATAGTATAGTTACCCATAAATGTACCAATACCATTATCTGCCATAAACCAGAAG
The DNA here is from genome assembly GCA_002363635.1 of Caryophanales bacterium UBA3210. Taxonomy (GTDB): domain Bacteria; phylum Bacillota_I; class Bacilli_A; order RFN20; family CAG-449; genus UBA3210. The sequence goes on from DEWM01000088.1 coordinate 696, forward strand.
AATTCTGCACCTAAAATTAAGAAAAGCATAATCTTATTTGCGCGTGATAAAGGCTTGTCATCATCAACTTTATCTGCAGTTTGAGACATTTCTTCACCTCTTCTTAATTCATCTGCCATTTCTTCTTCAATCTTATTTTCTTTAACTTTAAATAATAAAACTAAAGCAGAAATAACCATTAATATAGATGCAATTAAGAATGGCATTTCTAATGCCCAAATATTATTATATGCCCAAGTATGTTCTGCAAGAACTTTTGTTCCATCTTCAAGTGTAGTCATCTTTGTTCCAAGATACTCACTTAAGACAAAGAATAAACCAACAATAGTAGCAAATGCTCCACCGATATAACCCATGATATTAATAATACCATTAGCTTTAGATCTTAATGGTTTAGGTGTAATATCAGGCATTAATGCAACTGCTGGATTACGATACATCATCATAAAGCAAACGACAATGAACATTGTAATAAGTACGCCTACTAAATTATTCATATGATAGAACACAGGAATAAATGGGAACACAACTGCACAAACAAATGTACCTACTAAAATATAAGGCATACGTTTACCAAGTTTAGTATGTGTCTTATCTGATAAGTGTCCAAATATAGGAAGTAAAATTAACGCTGCTAAATTATCAAGTGCCATCATAATACCAACTAAATACTGAACGTGTCTTTCATCAGCATCAGAAAACGCTTTTTTAAATAATTCAGTCAATAAAGTTGGGCACCATGAGTCATAAACTTGCCAAAGTAAGAGAATGCCAAAAAAAGCAAAGCCAATAATAAATGTACGTTTATAATTAAGTTTCAACGGTTTTTCATTAATGGCTGTTTGAGTACTATTATCCATATGTCTCCTCCATTTATATAATTTAATTATATGACCATTAACCTTTTTTGAAAATACCCAAATTGTAAGCGCTTACTATGTGCTAGTTGAATAACTAAATGCAACAATAATAAAAAACTTAGGTCAACTAAACCTAAGCTTTAAACATTTTATCTACTAATTCTTCTAATTCTAATAATGAATTAATCTTATATTTATCATCTTCAATAACACCAAATCCATAAGCAGCATGGATGAATTTAACACCTGCTCTATCTGATTCTTCTTTATCTTTTAATGTATCTCCAATATAGATGATATCTTCTAATTCATATCCATATTTATCTTTCATCCAAAGAATATTTTTCCACTTTGGTAAACCTGTATCACCAGCTTGAACAAAGTCTTTAAAATACTTACGCATATTTAATGCATTCATATAATTCTCTATATATCCCTTGTCAGCGTTAGATACTACAAATAAATCATATTTCTTTTGTAATTTTTCAAGTACTTCTTCTTCGTGAGGATATAGTTTTCCAGGATGTATAGCAAGATATTTTAATTCCTCTGCTAGATTAATTCTAAAGAGTTCCATCTGCCTTTCTGGAGTTTCATTAGGGAAATTTAATTTACCTGTTTCTTCAGGTGTTAAACCCATGAAAGATTTAATTAGATCTAAATCATAACGATATGAAGTCCCTTCTCTTTCTTGAGCAATATTATATGCTTCCATGAGGGGAACTAAAGCATCCCATAATGTTCCATCCATATCAAAAAATAAAGCTTTCTTCATATTATTTTCCCTCAGAATTTAATCTTTGTCTTCTTTCAGTTACTTCTTTTAAAACTGTCTCATAGTCTTCACCATTTGCAGTTCTAGTTTGGATTTCTTGCAAATCCATAGTTTTAGCTTTTTCAGCTTCCTCTTCCTTTTTAGATTCTTCAACAATTTCAAGAATTGCTTCAGAAGGTTTAAACCAATGATAAATTGCTTGATAAGTATAATCTAAACCAAAATAAACAAAGATAATACCCATATAGATATTGTATAAGCCTTGTTCAGTTAAGCCATTAACAAGTTGAATAATATCAATAACAATTAAGAATACTGCAATAGGTAAAGTTAATGCTGCATCTACTCTACTTACTGTCTTTCTATGTTTAGGAGAAACACAAGACCAAACAAAATTACCAATAGCAAGGAATCCTCCTACTAATGTGATATATAGAAATACATTTCTAAAATTACCTGATGGAGAAATTATTCCTACCATTCTTAAAATACCAAGTACAATAAATAAAACTGCAAAAAGGCCTAATTCACCTGAATAAATTAGTTTTGCTTGTGTTAAAGCATCGATTTTCTTTTTTTCTGTCATAATTTAGTCTCCTTTTTTATATTTATCGTCAATTTATATAATACGTTTTACAAATCTATCGACGATGTACTCACGGATGGGCAACTTTGGGAAATGATCCACCCAAAATTCCAGTTATTTTTCGTCATTTGAATAGCGGTCTTTATACCATTTTATAAATTCAATAGTTGCATCAGTTCTACCATCAGGTCTATTTATTCTTTCTTCATCAATCATTTCAGCCATAGTCTTTGTACAATTTAACGGAATAAATATATACCATAAATCTGATTTAGTTTTTTGTTTTCATGGCCTCTAATCTCATATGATATTGTTTCTTTCTTTATGCCATTAAACTAATAATATTCTTTTCCATCAAAATATGTTAATCAATCTTTAAAATAACAGTTTCTTTAACATTTGAACTAATTCCACTTCTTTTAACAAAGGCTCCAGAATAGCCTGGATTATTAGGATAATTATCTATATAAAATCCTGAGTCTTCTACAAATACAGGTTTACCTACTTTTAGATATGTTTGTTTTGCCTTTTCTTTAGAGATTAATTCTAAATCATAATATTTGGTTCTTCAAATTCAAATTTAAAGTAATCAATAACTATTCCTGCTTTTTCAAACTTTTCTTTAGTAGCAATATATTTTCCATAATTGCTAGTTATATAAGTTAAATTCTCCATAAGTCTCCTTATTTTTCATTGATAAATAATAGATAACTTACATCAAAATACTTAATTAGTTTGGCAATATTTTGAAATGAAGCTTTATATAATAATTCATCACTTGAATTATATTTTTTTAAAGTATTTAAACTTAATGTGGTTGCTTTACTAATATCATTAAGTGAACAATTCTTTTTTTCACATAATAATCTTAATATTGTCTTCTCTTTTTCTTTTTTATTGAAATAATCAAGCAATGAAGTAAAATCCATTTCATGAAATATAGAATATATATTCATCATTTCTGTTAAAGGAAGCTTTAAAAAAATATATATAAACGATTTATTTGTTCTTAAATGTAAATCAAAATAGTTTTGTCCACACCAATAGGCATCATTATACACACCATAACTATTATCAACTCTCACCTCAAAACCAGTAATAGAGAATAATATTTTTTCTACTGGAATATTAATTATATCATCAATTTTATTATTCTCGATTTTTGATAGAAATCCACTTTGAGATAGTAAATTAGTAAAAGATGTGAAATTAATTTTATTTCTTACCGCAAGGACAAAAAGCCTAGAAAATGTTTCTCTTAATTTATCCACTTCATAATTATTCATTATCCATCACCAGATCCCTAAGTCTAACACCTTTTTTATATCTATCAGCTTCTAATAAATCCGTAAAAATTTTATCAGCATCAAGCTTTCTTTTATAATAGTCTTCTTGACTCTTCTCAGTAACTTCTTGATAATCAATAAATTTTATTAATTTAAAAGCTCTTTCTGATATTAAAACATATTGTTTTCCTAAATCACCAGCTGTAAAAATAGAATTTAAAGATTCTAAAGTTATTTCACTTCTAACAAAAGCTTCAGGAAAATGGAAATAGCTATCGTCAGCTCTATATCCTATAACAATATCATAATCATTAACATTTAATAAATATTTATCATCAAGATATTTCAATTCTCTAGGAAAATTATTTTTTAAACTACTAGATAATTCTCTATTATGCATAAGTAAACTAACCCAGTATAAAACATCATTAAAAGGCGGCTTAGTTAAATCAAGAATTTTAAGTCTATCATCTCTTAAAATATATTTATTTATATATCCTTTTCCACTTCTTTTGGCAGCCCATTCTTTGGCTAGTTCTTTATTAGTCGTGCAATAAAATCCTATCCCATAATCATTATGGATATTCCCTTTTAAAAATTCAGGTTTTTTTATTATAAATTCACTGCCATGATATAATGTTCTTTCCATACAAATCATTTGTGTATATATTTTTGTAGTTTTAGTATATTGTATTACACTAAAATATCAATTTTGTATACACATCCTTTTGGCTTTATTATATCAACAAACGTAACCTTTTACAATAAATTATTACACAGTATTGTAACCTTTTCATATATGCCTAAAGATAATTTGTTACCTTTTTCACATTTTATAAAAAAATCCCTCTAGAATTTCAAATCTCCTAAAGGGATGTATTGTTATGCTACATTTTTATGAAATAATTTTATAATAAACTACTTTTTATTATTAGAAAGTGTTCGGTCAGTTGACAAGGATAACGCGCAAACTGTCTCAACGAGTTATCACAAAAACGCCCTGATTAAGCACATTAAATAACTCAACTTGAAATGTAAAAAAATCAAATTATTGCTTTAACATATTAATAGGTATAACAAAAATTCCATCTTTTGTCTTATACAAAGGTCCACATGCAGTTATTACTGCTAAAAAAGAAGGTTCTTTAAATCTACTATAGTCAATTTTATTCTTTATTTTTCTTAGTGATTCTAGTCATTCATTAATTAAGTTTTCACAACCAAGTTTAACTTCCAACGCAGCCCAATTACCATTTTTCATACCATAATAATATATTTTCAAGGTACAAAATCAATTATAGGTTGTCCATTTTTTGATTATTATCTAATTTTTGGACAGTTTATAACGCTATTTTATATCTTAGTTATACTAGTTTAA
>DEWM01000016.1:0-11201 GCA_002363635.1 Caryophanales bacterium UBA3210
GTTGGGATTTCAACTGCAGTTAAAGATGAGCAACCTTCGAAAGCGGATTCACCGATAGAAGTGATTGTTGAAGGTAATGATAAGCTTGTAACGCGGTTAAATCCTGCAAATTGATAATTACCAATAGTTGAAATATCTGAAGATAATTCAATTGATGTGACTTCTTCAAATGCATCATTAACATATTGATTAAATGTTGATGCATATGTCATTGGAGAAGATAGTTTAGAACCTTCAATAGAAATATTTGCCCAATCATCAATTGTGCCTTCGTAATTGACAGTTGTTAATGCTGTACAGTTACTAAATGCATTGTTTTTGAGTGTAGTGATTGTTTTTGGAAGAGTAATAGATGTGAGGTCTGTCTTATTTGCAAATGCATTGTCTAAAGCGACAACTTTATATTTGACTCCATCAATATCATATTCTTCGTAAAGGCTAACTTCGTTTGAACCACCTTTATAATTTGTAATAGTAAGAGTCTTATTTGTTTCATCAACTTCATAAGATAAATCTTTTTTAACAGTTTTAGTTGTAACTGTTGTAGAAGATGCTGTTTTTGCATTATCAGTTGTTGTACCATCGTTTAAATCATAATTTACAACGATTTCAACTTGATATGTAGTCATAGAATCAATGTTCTTGAAAACTACTTCATTATCTACTGAAGATAATTCTTTGATTTCTACAGTTTTGCCTGTGTCAACGTTCTTAAGGACAGCTTGTCTTGAAGTGATAGTAATATCGCTATCAGTGATTGTGTATTTTGCAGTGATATCTGTACCAGTTGCAATAATATCATCAACAGAAACTTCAAGAGTTGGTTCATTAAGTTTTGGTGTAGTGAAATTGATTGTATCAACTTTATGACCTGCATTGTATTCTTCTACAGTTTCTCTACCATCATTTAAGCTGTATCTATAGTTAACAACAATCTTGTATGTGTTGTCGTTTAATAAACCATCAAATCTAATTGAAGATAAACTATCCCATTTACTTATTGTTGTAACGTCTTTAACGTTTCCGTCTGTATCTAAGTGCTGTAAGTCAATAGAGTAGATTGTTGCACCTGTTCCATCATCATCTTTAACTGAAACTGCTACTTCAACATAAGTATTTGTTGTTTCTTTGCCGTCAGTAGTAATGACTTCTGTTTTTGCTTCAGGTGTACTAATAGTAACAGTTGGAGCAGTTAATGCTACTGTCTTGAAGTGTGAAGAAACGACGTTAGAAGAAGCAATGTCACCTCTACCATCATTAAGGTTATATGTATAATTTGCTACTAAATAATATTCAGTATCGTTATATAAACATGCTAATGAGAGAGAAGTTAAATTATCTTGATCAATGTTTTGAATTGATTTACCAGTAACTTTAGTACCTACACCATTTGTAACGACGTATAAGTCGATGCTATTAATTTTGACTAATGTATTATCGTCATCTAATTTAGTTAATGATGTATTAACTGTTGTCTTTGTTGTAGTAGTTGTGCCAAATGAGATAACTGGTTTATTAAGAGAAGCAGAGACTAATTCAATTGAAGAAACGTCTCTTGAATCGATAGTGACTTTTTTATCTTTGCTACCATCGTGAAGATTGTATGTAACTTCTGCGATAATGTAATATGTTCTACCATTTAATACATTTGTAAATGATAAGTTTGTTATATCTAAGAGGTTATCTAATGAACGGTATAAAACATCACCTTCATCATCAACGTAATATAATTTTGCACTTGTGAGTTTTGCGCCTGTATCTGTTGTGTCAGTAATTGATACACCAAAGTTAATATCTAATGTATCTGCATCTAATGTAGCAGAAGTGAATTTTGCTGTAGGTGCAGTCTTTGCTAATGTAGTGAATGTGTATGTAGCTTTTCCTTCATAAATTGTTATATCACCATTTTCATCATATGCATTGTTTAAGTTATATGTGTAACTTACTTCAATTGTATATGTTGAGTTATTTAATGGAGCAGTATATGTTAAATTGCTTAAATTACCTTCTGAATCAAAATTGTCATTTGAGAAAGTAATGTTAGATACTTTTGCCCCGTTAGCGTTTTTAACAATAATTGATGTGATTTCTACATTTGCATCAAGAGATGTGTTCTTAATAGAGAATGTATCTGTTAAGTTTGCATTTTCTTCAACTAAACCAGAGAATTCAATAGTTGGAGTTGCAATAGCATTAGTCTTAATTGATTTTGTTTTTGATTGTCCATTACGTGTACCAAAACCATCGTTTAAGTCATATGTGTAATTAACAACGAATTCGTATGTATTGTCATTTAATAATGAAGTTGTGCTTGTTGAAATATCGTTTGATGCAGTGAATGAAATATCTTTTGCATTTGTAGTACCTGCAATAACTTGCTGGATAGAAGTGATTGTTGCTGCAACTTTTTCTGATGTTTTTTCGTTTGATTTGACTGAGATTGTTGCCCCAGTACCATTGTCATAAACTGCAGAAATAGTAACTGTTGGTGCTTCTAATGATACTGTTGATAAAGCTGTAGTAGAAGCAGTAGCGTGTACCCATGTTTCACCATTTTCATCATTTAAGTTATATTCATAATTAACTACTACATAGTATTCATTACCATTTACTAAAGTGAATGATAATGTCTTTTGAGTATCTGAAGTAGAGAAATCTGTTTCAGTGTTAAATGAATATGTTTGATTGTTTTTAGAGTTAGTATTTGAAATTAAATCAACGCTTGTGATTCTATAATCTACATTATTTGGGTTAGTTAAATAAACTTCGTAATTATATGTTAATCCATCTAATTTACCTTCAGCAGTTAATGATGTTGTATTCTTAACTTCAACTGTAGGTGATGTTAAGACTGGAGTAGTAATTGAACCACAGGAAACTGAATAAGATTTTTCACCATTTGAATCATTTAAATCATATGTACCATAGAAATCAGCATAATATGTAGTGTTATTTCTTAAGCCTGTGAATGTGACACTAACTTGTCCGTTTTCATCGACAGTAACATTTGTCTTAGTATCAACATATGTTTCTGCATCTTTTGATGTCTTGAGTCCGATAGATTTAGAAATGCCTGTGCTATCAACATCTGTGTAAGTAACAATGATTGTACCATTTAATCCAAGACCTTCATTGTTATCAAATGTGATGTTAGTAACTTTTGGTGCAACATTAACTTTAGTTGCTAAAGTATCACTTTCAATATATGCTTCGTGATATTCTCCATCGTTATAGTCAACTGAATATGTGACTTTTAGGTGGTAGTTTTGGTTGTTATATAAGCCACTTACTGATAATTCTTCGTATGATGAAGGTAAAGAAGATGCTTTAATAGTCTTTGTGACTTTTCCATCTGCAGTAATAGCTTCAACTTTTACTAATGTAATCTTACAGTTATCAGCATTGCTAATAGTACCAATACCATAATTAAATGTTGTTCCGTCACTTGCAATTGACTCATTGATTACTTCAAATGTAGCTTTTTCTTTTGCTACTGTAGTGAAGACTTTTTCAATAGTTTCAGTTACAAGTTCATTTGAACCATCGTGTAAGTCATATGTATAAGTTAATACAATCTTATATGTATTATTGCTTAATAATTTAGAGAATGATAATGATGTTTCAGTTGGGCTAGTAATTGAACCTACTTTTACTCCATCTTTATATAAATCAATTGATGTAATCTTACCTTGAGTACTATCGTTATCAACAAGCGAAGCATTGAATGTAACGCCTTCTTTACTTGCAACAATATTGTCAAATGTTACTGTTGGAGGAGTTAAGTCGGTAGTGCCTACGAAAGCAGATTGAACGTGAGCAGTTGTTGGTGCCTTATCGTTATTTTTATCAATTGAATATTCTACATATAAAGCATATTCATTGCTGTAATTTAAGTTATTTACTGTTAGCTCAAAATTAAGTGAATCTGATGGCCATGAAGTAATTTTTTGAGCTGTTGAACCATCTTTATTAATTGCTTTAATGCCAGTAATAGTGACATCATTACCTTTTTCATCAATAACAACTTTGAATGTCATTGAGTTTTCTTCTTCACCTTCTTGAGCAACTTTAGTAACTGTTGCTACAGGATCTTGTTTTGCTTTAGTTGTGAATGTAACTGAAGTTGATGAAGATGCGCGCTCACCTTTACCATCATTTAAATCGTATGTGTAATTTACGCTGATTGTATATGCGTGTTCTGATTTTAAATCTTCAAAGATTCTAGTGTCAGTAGCAGATAAAGTTTTAACAGTAGTTGAACCATCTTTTAAGACAATAGAAGTAATTGTTGGATTTGTGTTATATGAATCAGTAATTGTTGTATTGAATTCAATTGAATCTGCACCGATAGTGACATTTTTATTTTCAACTATAATAGTTGGAGCGGATTTTCCGACTGTTGATACTTTTGAAGATTCTTCATGGTATGTGTGTAATGAAGTTGCACTTAAGTTATTGAAATCATATGTTCCATCAATAACGATTTGATATTCAATACCATTTAATAAACCATCGAATGAAAGAACTGTATCGTATGCAAAATTATTCATATCAAATACAAATGTTTCTAATGTAGTATCAGTAGGAACTAATTTAATTGATGTGATGTTGAGGGTCGCATCAGTTTCTAATGAATTATATTTTGCAATAGTGAATTTAATGCTTGTATCTGTATAAACAAGAGGAGCAGTAGGAGTAATGCTGACTTTTGGAGCAGTTTTACTTATTGTTGTAACAACGCTTGTTTCAGTCTTAGTAATTAATCCGTTACCATCATTTAAGTTATAAGTATATGTAACTAATACTTCGTAATTTGAACCTGAATATAAGTCTTCTAATGTACCTGTTAATTCAGTTGGATTATCTTTATTTACAAGTATAATTCCGGTTGGATCTTTAATAGTAATGTTAGTTACTTTTGCTCCGCTGTCAGTGCCACCAACATTTGCAACATTATATGTAAATGATGTTGTAGTTGTTGTAGCAGTAACTTTGTATTCAGGAGCAGTTAAAGCTTTAACTTGAACGTATTGGCTTGGTAAAGATGATAAATAAATTTGTTTACCACCTTCAATATCGTTAGAATCATAATGATATTCAACAATCAAGAAATATGTATAACCATTTTCAAGATCAGTGAATGATAAATTATCCCATGAATCTTTATTTGTAATTGTTTTAAATGCACTTGTTTTATCTGTTGATTTGTATAATGAAACTGAATCAATCTTGTATTTAGCATTATCATTATTTGTAGCATCTAAAGTGAATGATAGAGTTGTTCCTTCAAGTGATAAAGAATCAACTGATACAGAAACAGCTTCTTTTGCCTTAGTATTTAAAGTTATTTCTTTTGAGCTAGTTTGAATGCCTTTTCCATCGTTTAAATCGTATTCATATGTAGCTTTAATTGTGTAAGATGTATCACTTAATAAATTGTCAAAAGATACGCTTGTAGATGGTGTATAAATAGTATTAATTACTGCATCATCTTTTAAAATTTCAATCTTAGTTACATTTGCGTTTAGACTTGTTTTAGTGTCGAAGGTGAATGTAGTAGAAAGTACTTCTGAATCTTTGAGGTTATTATTTGTTCCAAAATCAAATGAAGGAGCTTTTAATGAGATAGTCTTAACACTATTACCATCTTCATATGTTGTTGAGACAATAGTTTGTGCTTTATCTTCATTTGGATTATATGAATAATAAACTACTAAATAGTATTCGTTGCCATTTAATAATGATGAGAATGTTAAAGTTTGGTCAAGTACAATTTGTGAACCAGAAATTTCGTTAACGTATGTATTACCATTCTTGTTATAAATTTCTACTTTAGTGATTGTAGCGTTAGTATTACCTAAATCAGTTAATGATAATGAATATGAAACTGTTGTACCGTTTGCGCTTAAATCATTAATTTTAACTACAGGTGTAGCTTTGCTTGGAGTAGAGAATTTTTGTGAAGTAGATGAAGTGACATTAATATCGCCATTACCATCATTTAAGTTATATGTATATTCAACTGTCATGTAGTAAGTTTTGTTACTTAATAAACCGTTGAAAGCTAATTCGTCAAATGAAGTTAATGTTTTAAATGGTTCTTCTTCACCATCAATATATAAATTAACTTTATTAATAGTAAGTGCGACATTATCAGTATTAGTTACTAAGTTTTCGAAATTAACTGATGTAGATGTTGTAGTAAAGTTAGAACAAATAACTGTTGGTACAGCATTTTCTCCAGTAGTTGGAGTAGATACTAATGTAGCATTTTCTCTTTCACCATTATTATTTTTATAAGAATAAGTAATAATTACTTTATATTCAGTATTACTTAATAAGTTTGCAAATGTTTCTTCAGTTCCTGAGAGTGTACCAGTTCTTGATTCAATACATGAATCACCTAAATATAGCGCAATACTTTCAACTTGTGTTTCAACTTGATCGTTTGCATCGATAGTATATGCTACTCTTACTGAGTCTTTAGTTGTAGAAACTGTTTGGTTAATAGATGTTGCTTTATCTTCTGTTGTAACTACTTTTTCAACTTTTGCTTGAACAGCTTCCCCGCCATCATTTAAATCATATTCATAATTTAATGTTAATGTGTATTCAGTGTTGTAGTGGTCACCTGTATTAAAGGATTTTGTTGAACCAATATCAGCATTAGTTAATGAAATAGTTTGAGTATCTGATGAATCAGATGTATTAACAATTGTTGCGGATTTTAATGTTAAGTTATTGTCTAAGTTTGTTGCAGTAATAGTAAATGAAATACTATTTGGTGTAGTTGTTGGGCTATTGATATTAACTGTAGGTACAGTTTTTGCTTTTGTAGTGAATGATGTAGAAATAGTATTTTGCTTAATTTCTGAACCATCATTTAAGTCATAAGAATATGTGTATTCTAATGTGTAGTTAGTATTACTCTTAATTCCTGAGAATGTGAGAGTTTCATCAAAGTTAATTGTACCTGTGAAATTATATGAAACTGTATTGCCTTCTTTATCTTTTAAAGAAATAGAAACTAAATCTTTAAATGAAGATGTTTCATCATCTTTATGGATAGAGAATGATACTGTATCGACAGTTGTACTTACTGCTTCAAAACTAATTGTAGGTGCGCTCTTTGCTTCAATATTAAAACTATTTGATGTAATTGATGAATCTATGTCACCTTTACCATCTTTAACATCATATTTATAAGTGACATAGACATAATATGAATGGTTGTTATATAAGATATGACCATTATCAAGTTCACTGATAGTAATTGTGTGTGTTAAATCTGGATTAACAATAGTTTTTACAGGATGTTCAGTGTCTTTAGTATCATATAAATATAAAACTAAATCCTTATATTCTAATGAGCTTGGGTTGATTTTTGTAATGTTGAAGCTTACTTGATTGTTAGTAACATTTAATGTACTAAATTCAAGAGTTGGTGCAGTTAATTTAGCAATATCAAAACTTGCTTCATTAGTAACTGTTTCATAATGCTTTTTAGTTACTTCATTTGCAGAATCATTTAAATCATATGTGTAATTAATTTTTAAGATATAATTTGCATCAAAATCTAAGTCTTCAAATGAATCTGAAACATATGTAGTTCCTTCTTCATATGATTTTGTTCTATATGCTTTATTTTCACCTTCTTTATAGATTTCTACAGAAGTGATATAGGCATTCTTAGATGTATTAGGTTCTAATGTTGCTTGATATTTTAAAGTGTTAACATTTTCTATTTCACATGTTCCCCAAGTTAATGTAGGAGCAGTTAATGAATCTAATAATTGGTTGTCACTTACTAATTTTAAAGTTGGTGAAATATCGCCTTCATATCTATTTAAACTATATTTGTAGTTGACGATAACTTGATATGTGTTAGCGTTTAATAAATTATCAAAGGTAATTGTATTTGAAACTAAATCAGTAAATGTTAATTCTCCGTCATAGACAATTTCTTCATTTGTATCAATGTGCTTTAAGACAATTGATGTGATTTGTAAATTGTTAAATTCAGCATTTTCTGATTTTCTTAAAGAGAATGAGATTGTTGTGTCATCTCTAGTAACTGGAGTGTTAAATTCAACAGTTGCTTTTTCTTTTGCATTAGTAGTAGCAGTTAGAGTTCTAGTTACAGTTTTATATGTGTTTCCATTATATGTTTGGCCATCATTGAAATGGTAATCATAAGTGAAGACCATTGTGTATGTAGCTTCTGAATATAAATTATCAAATGTGAATTCTTGGTCACCTTCACTTAATGTTGCGACCTGAGAAGCAATTTCGTTACCGTCTTTATCGTAAAGAACTACTTTGCCGTTTGTAGGATATGGGTTATCATGGCTTGCAAAACTTAATGTTGCAGTTAAAGATGTTGATGTAGTTTTTGTTTCATTAAGTGCAAATGTAGATTTTGTATCATTAACTGCATCAGTTCTTGAAGGAGCAGATGTGTATGTAGCTTTTTGAGTACCTTTTTTATCATTTAAATCATAAGAATATTCAATATATACTAAATAGTTATTGTTATTTAAAATACCATCTGTACCATCAAAAGAGAATGAAAGTTCTTCTTCATCATTCTTTTCGTAAATGATTTTTTCTTCTCTTGTAATATTGCCTTCAGCATCTCTTACTGCTTCTTGGAAAATCTTAATGTAATCAATCTTTAATGATGTTTCATCAAGGTCAGTTTTTGCTAAATCGACATTGATTTGAGTTTCATTTGATGTAACTGAAACTATAGCTTTTACTTCTGGAGCAGCTTTAGCAAGTGTAGTTACTTCTTTTTCGTATTCTTTTGCAGGTGTAGTAATACCATTGCCATCATTTAAATCATATGTGTAGTATGTGATTACTTTATATGTGTTGTTTGAATTTAATCCAGTGAATTCGACTTCAAATAATTCATTGTTATCTGTATTATTTTCAAAAGAAGCGACTTCTTTAGTTAAATCATCAGTATTGAAAATTGCTACTTTTGTGATTTTAGCGTCTGTTTCATTATTTGATAATGTTGATGTGACTTTAAAAGATGTTGTAGTAGTATTTGTAATACTTGTTGCAACATTAGGAAGTACAAGTGAACGAGTAGTAGTTTTAGTTGGAGTAGTGTAAGAATAATCTAGTGCTCCCCTACCATCGTTAAGATCGTAAGAATAATTTAATCTTAAGAAATATGAATTGTTATTTAATAAATCAGAGAAAATTGAGTCATCTGATGTTTTATTTTCTAAATCTGAAATAGTTTGTTCGACTTTTCCGTTATGTAATAAATCAACTGATACTAATTTGAGGTTAGTGGATTTTTCATTATCGTTTTCTTGTGAAGAAAGATCAAATGAAATAGAAGTTTCATTATCTTTAACATTGATAATAGATGCTGAAGGGGCTAGAAGTTCTCTAGTTGTAAAGACGCTGCTTCTTAGTTCTTTAGTAACTAAACCTTGTTCATCATTTAAGTTATAAGAGTATGTTAAAGAAACATAATAAGAATTATTATTAAGGAGTTTATCAAATGAAAGAGTTTTGTTTGCGTCAAAAGAAGAAAGAGATTGAACTTTTTCTTTTGTTTCGCCTACTACATGATATAGGTCGATTGATTCAATTTTTGCGCCTGTTGTATATTCATCCTTTAATGTGTAATCAAAAGTGACTTGGTTTTCAGTATTTAAGACGTTGTCTAAAATTACTTTTGGTTCATATTTTTCTTTTGTTGAGAAGAATGTTGAAGTGATGGACTGAGTATGTACTCCATTACCATCGTTTAAATCGTATGAGTAATTTAAAATGATAGAATATTCAGAGCCTGAATATAATCCGTCAAAGTTAAATGATAAGTTTGTTAAATCTTCAATGTTTGTGATTGAATCAAACTTACTACCGTTTCTCATTAAATCGATTGATGTAATTTTAGCATTCTTACTTGTACCTTGGTTGAATAAAACATTAAATGTTACATCTGTTTGAGTAGATTGGACATTATCAAATGATACTGTTGGTGCAGTTAATGCAACAGTATGGAAATCTTCTCCTACTACTTTTTCTGTATGTATACCAGTACCATCTTTTTTATCGTATGTATAAGTTACTTCGATATGGTAGACATTGTCATTTAATAAATTGCTAAATGATAATTTATCAAAACTTTCTACTGACTGAACAAGAGTCGCACCTTGATAAAGATCAACAGCAGTGATAGTTGCTTGAGTGTTGTCTTTATCGACAACTTCGACATCAAAGTCAACAGTTGTAGGGGTGTTTTTCTTTTCAAAATCACTGATACCTACTGTTGGAGCTTCTTTGTTTTGCATGTAATAAGCAGTTAAGAATACTGAAGTAAATAAACCGACGACTACAGTAACAGAACCTACTAACTGCTTGGTTCTTACGACCTTTCTAGGATCAATTTTTTCAATCTTATTTTTTTTCATTTTTGAACTCCATTTTTTGTGATAATTTGCATTAATTTTTATAAATAAAAATACGCACAAAAACAATGATAAAATTTAGCGAAATTAAATACAATAATTAAGACACAAAAAGATAAAAAAAGGCATGAAAAAATTTTAAAAAATCCTATTTTTAAAACCGCTTACAAAAATACTGATAGAAAAATAAAAAAATGCCCACATAATGGACAAAAATACCATTATTTTGTGTGTGATTAATTAGATACAAAAGCAACAACAAATAGATAGATTAGATATAGATATAATCTATAATTGTTATCGAATAGAATAAAAAAAAAACGAATGTCACGAATGCTACAAAAAATTGCACAATTAATATTTAAATATATAAAATAAACGTGTTAGAATGTTAAGGCTAAGTGTACATTTTCGTTGTATACTTGTTTTATTGGTGGAGATTTTTTTATGAAAATTGCTATTCCTTACGATAGGGAAAATGAAACAGTTTTTCAACATATGGGAAGAACTGAATTTTTTAAAGTTTATGAAGTAATCGATGATGAAATAGATTCTTGGACAGTCTTTTCTACAGAAGGAGTTGCTCACGAAGCATTAGTCGGCGGTTTATATGAAATCGGTGTTAGTGTTTTACTTTGTGGAGGACTTGGAGACGGAATGATTCAGGCTCTAAAATCAGTCGGTATCAAAGTATATCCAGGAAATACTGGTAAAGCTGATGAAGTTTTATTTGCGTATTTAGATGGAGATTTAAAAGAAAGCACA
>DEWM01000016.1:11307-16696 GCA_002363635.1 Caryophanales bacterium UBA3210
GGTAACTGTCAATGTGTAGATATTAACAAAGATTAATTCAGGGGGGGACTATTTATGGCGAAAGAAAAGAAAAATAAAAGATATTTAGGTAGAGACTGGGTTGTACTCATGTTTATTAATGCCGTAATTGCTGAAATTTTTATGGCAGTTGGGGTATTTCATGGATTAAATAAATCATTTGGTTTAGCACAGACTACACATCTCTTCTTTATGAAGGTACAAGATATTTTCACAAATGGTGCGACAACAATTACTGGTTTACTTGGTTCTGTATTCTTATTTGTTATCTCACTTAGTTTCCTTGGAAAGTTATTTGTTTCTTGGGTTCTTAAAAATGGTAAAGTATTAGTTGCTTCTATTGTTAGCTTTATTGATATTGCAACAATTGCTATTGGTATTGGTACAATGTATTCATTAGTAAATGAAGATCCTGCTTTATTAAATGTAATGATGCAAATTGGTTTAATTCTTATTGTTGTATTTGCTTTATTATCATTAAACTGTGCATTAGTAGTCTTTATTATTAATATTATTGTTGAACCAATTGCAAAAGTATTAGAAGATGATGAAGACAATGAAGAAGTTAATACTCAAGTTGCTGAGACTTCTAAAAACAATACTTATATTGAAAAAACAATTGAAAGAGAAATTGTAAATAATGGCGGAATTTCTGAAGAAAAAGCTAAAGAATTAATCGCTGAAGCATTAAAATCTTATCAACCAAAAGCTATTGAAGCTAAAGAAGAAAAACATGAAGAAGTTGTTAATGATACAGTACTTGAAACATCCCTTGTTAATGAAGATGACGATGATGAAGAAATGGTCATGGTCAACGGCAAGTTAGTTATTAAGAGAGTTCCTTTTGCTACTAAGCTTGAAAGAGCAGACGAAGATACAAGAAATAAATACGAAATTATTAGAGATTATATTACTAAGAATTATGGTATCAAACATAGAATCTCAATTCCTGGTGATACATATTCTGCACATAGAGAAAAATATGTCTTTATTAGAATTGCAGGTAAGACTTTAAAAGTCTATTATGCATTAGATCCTAAGAATTATGAAAATACTCCTATTCCAGTAGAAGTAGAAACTAAAAAGAAATATGAAGATGTACCTACATCATTAAAAGTTAAATCAGATTTAGCATTAAGAAGAGCACTTGCTTTAGTTGATGACTTAATGGCATTAAAGGGTGTTGAAAAAATTGAATTGCCTGAAGATGAAAAAGAAGTACTCTTAGAAGAACCTCTTCAGGAAGAATTAGAAGAAGAAAATCTTGTTGATGAAGTTGAAGAAGATGATGACGACGAATTCGTTCTTGAAAATGGTGTAAGAGTAAGAAAACCTCGTGTCCCATTTGTTACTAAACTTGAAAACTTACCTCAAGAAATGAAAGATAAGTATAATGAATTAAAGAATTATATCTTAAGCTATGGCGTTAAAGATAGAATCTCAATTCCTGGTGAAACATTCTCATTACATAGAGAAAAATATGTTTATATTAGAATTGCAGGAAAATCATTAAGAGTTTACTTTGCATTAAATTCAGAAGATTATGAAAATACTGCTATCCCAGTAAGAAAAGAAGAAAAGAAAAAATACTTAGAAATTCCTACTTCATTAAAGGTTAAATCAGACTTATCATTAAGAAGAGCAATGACTTTAGTTGATGATGTTATGACTAAAAAAGGCATTTCAAAATAAATAACTAGTCCCATATATATGGGACTTTTCTTATGGAAAAATGTTTATTTTTTGTGATTTAAGAACAAATGTAACCGCTATCAATATAAAAGTATCGATTATTGTGAACAAATTGTTATGTTTTGTGATATATTTTATTCGGTAAGAAATCGGCATGATTTCTAAATCCACATACAAAATAATAGAGGTCTTAATATGAAAAAACTTGATTTAAGTAAGTATGGAATTACAAACGAAACTGAAATTGTCTACAATCCATCTTACGAACAACTCTTCTTAGAAGAGACAAAGCCAGAACTTGAAGGCTATGAAAAAGGTCAGGAAACTGAATTAAAAGCAGTTAACGTCATGACAGGTATCTATACAGGTAGATCACCAAAGGATAAATTCATTGTTGATGACGAAAACTCACATGATACAGTTTGGTGGACATCTAAGGAATATCCTAATGACAACCATAGAGCAACTAAAGAAGCATGGGATGCATGTAAAAAAATTGCTCAAAAAGAATTATCAGGTAAGAGATTATTCGTTGTTGATGCTTTCTGTGGCGCAAACAAAGATACACGTATGGCTGTCAGATTCATCATGGAAGTAGCATGGCAAGCACATTTCGTAAGAAATATGTTCATTAAGCCAACTGCTGAAGAAGAAGCAAACTTCGAACCTAACTTTGTTGTTTACTGTGCATCAAAAGCAAAAGTTGAAAACTTCAAAGAATTAGGCTTAAATTCAGAAACAGCTGTTTTATTCAACATCACTTCACACGAACAAATTATTTTAAATACTTGGTACGGTGGTGAAATGAAAAAAGGTATGTTCTCAATGATGAACTACTACTTACCTTTAAAAGGAATGGCTTCAATGCACTGTTCTGCAAATACTGATAAAAATGGCGAAAATACTGCTATTTTCTTCGGTTTATCAGGTACAGGTAAAACAACATTATCAACAGATCCAAAGAGACTTTTAATTGGTGATGATGAACACGGATGGGATGACAATGGTGTCTTCAACCTTGAAGGTGGTTGCTACGCTAAAGTTATTAACCTTGATAAAGAATCAGAACCAGATATTTACAACGCAATTAAGAGAAACGCATTACTTGAAAACGTTACTGTAGATGCATCAGGCAAAATTGATTTTGCAGATAAGTCAGTTACAGAAAATACTCGTGTTTCTTATCCAATTGATCACATTGAAAAGAGAGTTGCACCAATTTCACATGGTCCTGCAGCAAAAGATGTTATCTTCTTATCAGCAGATGCATTCGGTGTATTACCTCCAGTTTCAATCTTAACACCAGAACAAACTCAGTATTATTTCTTATCAGGTTTCACTGCTAAATTAGCAGGTACTGAAAGAGGTATTACAGAACCAACTCCAACATTCTCAGCATGTTTCGGTCAAGCATTCCTTGAATTACACCCAACTAAATATGCAGAAGAATTAGTCAAGAAGATGAAAGCTTCAGGCGCTAAAGCATACTTAGTCAACACAGGTTGGAATGGTACAGGAAAGAGAATTTCAATCAAAGATACACGTGGTATCATCGATGCAATTCTTGATGGTTCAATTAACAAAGCACCTACAAAGAAGATTCCTTACTTTGATTTCGAAGTACCAACAGAACTTCCAGGTGTTGATCCAAAGATCTTAGATCCAAGAGATACATATGCTTCAGCTTCAGAATGGGAAGTTAAGGCTTTAGATTTAGCTTCAAGATTCCAGAAGAACTTCGTTAAATATGAAACTAACGATGCAGGTAAAGCATTAGTTAACGCTGGACCAAAAACAAAATAAATTAAGTTTTTAGTTAAGGAAGAAGGCAAGCCTTCTTCCTTTTTTATGTCTTGTTAAAAAAATTAAAAATGATATCATAAAATTATGAAAAATAAATTTTTAATACCCATTATTATAAGTGGATTATCATTTTCTACTATTTTTGTCGCGTCTTTACCTATCTATAAGGATAACGTTAAAGAAGATGTGAGATTTACTGAATGGATGAAAGATATTTCTGATTCTACAAAATTAGAAGATATGTCCATTCCTGGCTCACATGATTCTGGAGCATTATATTCTTTAGCGGATCTTTCGGGTAGATGCCAAGATTTAAATATCGAATCTCAACTTAATATAGGAATTAGATATTTAGATATTAGATTAAAATATGAAGGAAATGAGAATTTTAAAATAATTCATGGACCAGTTGATCAAAGAATTTCTTTTGATGATGTTCTTTCTTGTTGCTCATCATTTTTAAATGCACATCCTTCTGAAACAATATTGTTATCATTAAAAGATGAACAAGAATTAGAAGATGGATCTGAGTTTAATAAAGCTTTAGAAAAGGTCTTAAGTGACTATGAAAATCAAGTTTATAAAGATAGAGAAATTCCATCAAATTTAGGCGCTTCTAGGGGTAAAATGATAATTTTGTCAAGATTTATAGATAACACTTTTGGAGTAGATTGCTTCTCTGGATGGAACATAAATGCTTCATCAACATTACCTAATGAAATTAAGATTCAAGACTATTTTAAAGTAGAAGATATCGAAAAGAAAAAAGAGTATTTTACTACTTTACTAAATGATACTTCTTCATCTTTAAAACTTAATTTCCTATCTGGATATAAATTATCTTCTTTCCCTCCTTCATATTCTTATAGTGTTTCGAAAGAATTAAATCCTTGGGTTATAGAAGAAGTTAAAGGTAAATCATCTTTAGGGGTAATTATTGCAGATTCAGTAACTACAGATTTTACTTCCGCGATTATAGGAGGTAACAAATAATGAAAATATTTAATATTATTTATAAATGGATGATTAGAATTATCTCTATAATCTTATGCTTATTATCATTAATCTTTATTTTTATTGAATTAAGAAAAGTTTTTGCAGGTGAATTCTTAGTAGATGAAAATTCTATCCGTTCTTTACTTTTTTATTTAGTAAGAGCATTTTCATTTATCTTATTACTTTCCACAAGTATTTTAAGTTTCTTATTTACTTTGAAAAAGATAAATAAATTTATTTATCCTTGGTCTATAAGTTTAAGTGTAGCGTCGTTAATTACTCCTATATATGCTTTTACATATATGGAAAAAATATTTGGAATATTAATATTGATTTTATTAGTTTTTAACTTAATATTTGTGCTTTTAATTCATTTATCAAATCGAAAACAAGAAGAGGTAGCTAAGTAGTTACTTCTTTTTTATTTTGTATAAAATGATAGAGATTTTTAAATTAATCTTAATTTTACAAAAATTGAGTGATTATATCTTAAAAATGTAAATGTAAGGGGTTTCAACGTTCATTTTTTGCCGTATAATAATATTGTTTTAGGATAAATATTTATGTCGTTACCAGTTTTAATTTCATTAAGTATTTTAATACCACTTCTCCTAGTGTTACTTGTTATTTATTTAATTGTTTGTGGAATGCTGGTAAAATTCATGTCTCATCCTAAACGCGAAGATATGGCATTCACTTATCAAGTCGATGTTGATAAAGGTTTAATTCCGTCCAAACTACCTTATCAAGTGGAAGAGATTGTCATACCTTGCCGCGATAAAACCGAAATTCATGGAGAACTCCTACTCCATGAAAATCCGGTTGGCGTAGTTATCATCGCTCATGGCTATACTTGGACAAGAAACGGAAGTATAAAATA
>DEWM01000003.1 GCA_002363635.1 Caryophanales bacterium UBA3210
CCAAAATTCTTAGGTCCAAAGATAACATCTTTTAAGACAGTTTCTTCAAATAATTGATATTCAGGAAATTGGAAAACCATACCAACAGATTTTCTAACTTCTTTAATTTTCTTATTTTTCTTAACTTTCTTATCGATAATAATTCCATTAACATCAACTTCACCGGATGTAGGAATTAATAAAGCATTAATTTGTTGAATTAAAGATGATTTACCAGAACCTGTATGACCAACAAGCATAGTAAAAGAATGATCTTTAATAACAAGATTAATATCGTTAAGTGCTAAATACTCAAAAGGAGTTTTAGGAGAATAAATATAATTTAAATGTTTGAAAGTTACTGGCATAATTCATCCACCATCCTTTCAAAATCTAATGATTCAACTTTAACACCTCTAGCATTTAATTCTTCTTTTAATTTGTAAATAAAAGGAATATCTAATCTAGATTGTTTCATAACTTCTGGATGCTTAAAAGCATTGCTAGGAGTATCATTCATAACAATATTACCTTTATCTAAAACAATAACTCTATCAGCTTGTAAAGCTTCTTCAATATCATGAGTAATAGAAATGATAGTTAAAGAAGGGTCTTCTTTACGTAATGCCATAGTTAATTCACGAATTTCTCTTTTACCTTTAGGATCAAGCATAGCAGTAGATTCATCCATAATTAAAAGTTTAGGATGAGTAGCAAGAGCGCCTGCAATTGCCACTCTTTGCTTTTGTCCACCTGATAAATTAGAAGGTTCTTTATCTAAAAACTCACTCATACCTACTTTAGAAGCATATTCATTAATAATATCTTCCATTTCATCATGAGGAACACAAGCATTTTCAAGACCAAAAGCGATATCATCTCTAACCGTAGAACCAATAAATTGGTTATCAGGGTTTTGGAAAATGATACCTACATCTTTTCTTACTTGATAAAGATTTTCTTCAGTTAATTCTTGTCCAAAGACAAAGACTTTACCTCTTCTTACTTCATTAAGCCCAATAATAATTTTAGCAAGAGTGGATTTACCAGAACCATTGTGTCCAAGTAATACCACATACTCTCCTTGATTAATAACTAAGTTTAAATCTTTAAAAATGCTCTTTTCTCTAGTATATCCAAATTTTACATGTTCAATTCTTAGAGCTTCTGACATTTATATCCTACTTTCTTTTATTTTTATCTAATTCTTTATTTTTCTTATCTAATTGATCTTTTCTTCTAATTGCAATAATTGCGTAAATCCAATAAATTGCCATGATGCCTAAAATGATAGAACCAACAACAATTTTACCAGTAGAATCAAGTCCACTAGGAATTGCCGCAATTACACCAAACGCCATAGCAAGGACTAAAACTAAAACGACAAATCTTTTCCAAGCAATCTTTGTTTCTTTTTTCATAATTAGTCCTCCAAAGTAAATGTGATATGTGGATTTCTTCCAGCAAATTTTCTATATTTAACACCTGCTAAATCAAAAATTTTCTTAGAAGCTTTAGTAGCAACAGTATCTGCATATTTATCTGAAGTGTAAATAACTTCTTTAATACCAGATTGAACAATAGCTTTCGCACATTCATTACATGGGAATAAAGTTACATAAATTCTAGAACCATCAAGAGGAACTCTAGAATTTAAGATTGCATTAAATTCAGCATGACAAACATAAAGATATTTTGAGTTAAGAGGATTACCATCTTCTGGAGTACCTCCCCAAGGCATATCTTCATCTTTAATACCAATAGGCATACCGTTATAACCCATAGTTAAGACTTTGTTTTTATCAGATGCAACACATGCACCAACCTGAGTATTAGGATCTTTACTTCTAAGTCCACTTAATACCGCGACACCCATAAAGTATTCGTCCCATGAAATGTAATCTTTTCTTTTTTCCATAACCTTATTCTCCCAATCTAGTTGTATTATAGACTTTTATTTAAAATATTTAAATAAATTATAAGATGTGTCTAGAATTATACTTCAAATTATTTTTACCACATTTAAATAAATAATTATATATATTGTGGAATATTCTTTGTAAACTGCCTATTTTTTTATCATTTATAATATTTTTAAAACTAGAGTTATTATAAAAAAAGACATAAAAATTATGCCTTCTTGTACAATAAGAAATTAAAAGAAATCTCAGTATCTAAATTATCTAAAGATAAAAGATGTTCTACCCCATTTTTAGGAGATTTATAAAAATAAGGAGTCATCATAAATAAAGATTTAATTTGTTCTTTATTATCTAAAGTAATATTAGTAGTAAAAGTTTCTTCGTTAACTAATGTAAATCCTTCTAAAGCGTATTCTTTTTCTTCATTAAGTCTTACATTGTCGTAAATAGCCTCTTTTAAGCCCTTTAGATGTGTTTTACCAGGAAGAACTCTCAAATACCAACCGCCTTTTTTAACAACTCTTAAAAACTCTGTTTCATCAATTTTTGCAAAAGAATTTAAAAGGAAATCGACAGAATTATCTTTAAAAGGTAAATACATTAAATTACCAATAATAAATAATTCATTTTCAAGATGTTCTTGTCTTTGTCTAATTGCACAATAATTAATCGCGCTCTTAGACAAATCAACACCGAAAGTAGATATATTAGTAATCTTAGATAATTCTTTATGGATATAGTTAGTATAATAACCTTCTCCACATCCTGCATCAACAAAAGAAAATGTCTTATAACCATTCTCTTCTACAACACTTTTCATAACTTCTAAAATCTTTTCTCTAAAAGAGGCATATTTGCCAGAATCTAAGAAGAAAGTTCTTGCTTCAATCATAATCTTTTCATCACCAGATTTATCAGAATGATGTTGATTAGCAAGAAGTAAGTTTACAAAACCTTTTTTTGCAATATCATAAGAATGCTTATTAATGCATTTATAAGTGTTATCGACTTTTTCTAATCCTTGATGACATAAAGGACAATATAATATCTTTTCCATACGTAAGCATTATACCCTAAAAAATAAAAAGGTTCTATAAATAGAAGAAGTTATGTATTTATATATAAAAAGACACACCTTGCGATGTGTCTTTAATCATTATAAGTTAAGATAGCTTATTTTGACCATGTGACTAATGCCATAGGAGCATTGTCGCCACGTCTATTTGCAACTTTTAAGACTTTTGTGTAGCCACCGTTTCTGTCTTTTTGAGCTGTTGCGATTTCACCAAATAACTTCTGTAAAGCAGTTACTTTGTTTGCTTCGTCTGCCCATACGTCTCTAACGTATCTAGCTGCAAGTCTTCTGTTTGCTAAGTCACCTTTCTTTGCATATGTGACTAATCTATCTGCTAAGACTACTAAGTCTCTAGCTGTTGTCTTAGTTACTGTAACTGAACCCTTAACGATTAAGTCTGTAACTAATGTTCTTAACATTGATTCATATTTGCTCTTAGTATAAGCAGCTTTGAATCTAACGCCACCTTTACCATGAACATTTTTACGTCCCTGTGTACTCATTGTCTAAATAGACTCCTTTCTTATTTCTAGTCAAATTCTCTGAAGGAAAGACCGATTTCTGCTAATTTGTCTTTAACTTCTTTTAATGACTTCTTACCGAGGTTTCTGACTTTCATCATATCTTCCTCAGTCTTTTGTGTTAATTCCATAACTGTAACGATATTAGCTCTCTTTAAGCAGTTATATGAACGTGCTGATAAGTCTAATTCTTCAATTGTCATATCCTGGTATTTGTTCTTTGGTTCTTCAACTGTTTCTTCTAAGATGTCTAATGCTTTTGCAGTTTCATCTAATGCAGCGAATAATTCAAAGTGTGTTACTAAAATCTTTGCAGCTAAAGCAACTGCTTCGTGTGCTTGCATTGATCCGTTTGTCCAAACTTCAAGTTCTAATCTATCATATTTGTTATCGTGTCCAACACGTGTGTTTTCAACTTTAACAGAACATTTTTCGATTGGTGAATAATTTGAATCAGTAGGAATTCTGCCAATTGGGAATGAAGAATCTTTATTTTCTTCTGCTGTTGCGTAACCTCTGCCATTTCTAGCATAGATTGTCATGACTAACTTGCCACCTGGAGCAACGTGAGCGAGTTCAAGCTCTTTATTAACAACAGTTACACCTGTTGGGCAGATAATATCTGCTGCTGTAACTGTTCTTGCTTCAGAGACATTGATTGTTAATGTGTAAGATGTTTCTGTTTCATCATCAATGACTAAGACTAAGTCCTTTAATGCAAGGATGATTGAAGTTACGTCTTCTTCTACGCCTTCTAAAGCAGAGAATTCATGACGTGCACCTTCAATTTCAACAGCATAGACACTTGCGCCTGGTAAAGAAGATAATAATACTCTTCTTAATGAGTTACCAATAGTAGTACCAAATCCTCTTTCAAGTGGTTCAATTACGAAATGACCGTAATTGGACTTTGTGTCATATGTTTCAATTGTAAATTCTGGTTTTTTAAACTTTTTCATAGCGTTCCTCCTGATATAGTTCGTTTAGTTTAAACACGAACTATCCTCTAGGTCTCTTTGGTGGGCGGCAACCATTGTGTGGGATTGGAGTTGTATCAGTGATTGTCTGAATCTGTAAACCAGCTGCCTGTAATGATCTTAAAGCACTTTCTCTACCTGGTCCTGGTCCTTTGACATCAACGTCAATGAACTTTAAGCCCTGGTCTAATGCTTTTTTAGCGCATGCTTCAGCGACTTGCTGTGCTGCGAATGGTGTTGATTTTTTAGCACCTTTGTATCCTAATGCACCTGCTGATGACCATGCAATTGCGTTACCTGCTTCATCAGTAATTGTGACGATAGTGTTGTTGAAAGTTGAATGAATGTGTGCAACACCTTTAGTATAAGATCTTTTGATTTTCTTCTTTCTTGAAGTTGTTTTTGTAGCCATATTAATTCTCCTTTCTTATTACTTAGTAGCGACTTTCTTGTTAGCGATAGTCTTTCTTGGTCCTTTACGAGTTCTTGCGTTGTTCTTAGTTCTTTGACCACGAACTGGTAAACCTCTCTTATGTCTTAAACCACGGTAGCTACCGATTTCTACGAGTCTCTTAATGTTTAATGCGACTTCTCTTCTGAGATCGCCTTCTGTTTTAACTGAAGCAACTTCAGTTCTTAATGCTGTTAATTGTTCTTCACTTAAATCTTTAACTCTGATTGTTGGATCGATGTTTGCAGCAGCACATAATTTCTTTGCTGTTGTAAGACCGATACCATAGATATAAGTAAGTGAATAAGCAACCTGCTTATCATTTGGGATATCTACACCTACAATACGTGCCATTTTAAATTCCTCCTAAAAAATTAACCCTGTCTCTGCTTGTGCTTTGGGTTTGAGCAAATGACCATAACACGGCCTTTTCTTCTAATAACCTTGCATTTATCGCAGATTGGTTTTACTGAAGGTCTAACTTTCATAATTTTTCCTCCTAATTATACTGGTTTATGTTCCAGTCGATACTATTTGTATCTAAATGTAATTCTTCCACGTGTTAAATCGTATGGCGAAATTTCTACAGTAACTTTATCACCTGGTAAGATGCGAATGTAATTCATACGGATTTTACCAGAAACGTGGGCTAAGATTACTACGCCATTCTCTAATTCTACCTTAAACATTGTGTTAGGTAAACATTCTTTGACAATCGCCGATACTTCGATAACGTCTTCTCTAGCCATTAATTTCTTCAATCTCCTTATCTGTTAATGTGATAATCTCACATCCGTCATCAGTAATGATAACTGTATTTTCATAATGAGCAGTAAGTTTATGATCA
The DNA here is from genome assembly GCA_002363635.1 of Caryophanales bacterium UBA3210. Lineage (GTDB taxonomy): Bacteria > Bacillota_I > Bacilli_A > RFN20 > CAG-449 > UBA3210. The sequence goes on from DEWM01000003.1 coordinate 5,773, forward strand.
ATTGAGACAGCTGTCCAGCCATCTGCTAAGGTCTTTGTTTCTCTACGACCTTCAAGAACCATTGGCTCAATTGCAATTGTCATACCTTTTCTTACTGGTGAACCAGTACCAGCAACTCCGTAACAAGGAACACTTGGATCCTCATGCATCTCATGTCCAATACCATGACCAGTAAAGTCATGAGTTACGGTGAAGCCATTTTCTTTAGCGTGCTCTTCAATAGCATTACCGATATCACCGATTCTATATCCAGGTTTAGCAAACTTAATTGCTTCAAAGAAACATTCTCTAGTAACTCTTATAAGTTTTTCAGCATTTGGTTTTAAATTACCAACTGCAAATGTTCTACAAGCATCTGCCATATAACCTTGATATGAAACAACGATATCAACGCTAACGATGTCTCCATCTCTAAGTTTACGGTTAGATGGAATACCGTGGACGAGTTCATCATTAACTGATGTACATACGATTCCAGGGTATCCGTAATAACCATATTCCTCAGATTTACCACCATTTTCTTTAATGACCTTGCCAGCCATTTCAGATAAATATTTAGTAGTATTTCCTGGTTTGCATAGAGGCTCTAATGTTTCAAATACTTTTGCGACAATTCGACCAGCTTTTTTCATCAAGTCGATTTCTCTTTGTGATTTGATAACGATCATTAGTTATTTAACCTCATCTAAAATTTCTTTAATGTCTTCAAAGACTTTGTCGATGCTTTGTAA
>DEWM01000059.1 GCA_002363635.1 Caryophanales bacterium UBA3210
TTATTTGATCCGCCAATTTCCGCCAAAGGGATTTCAACCCTACCTTATTTTTTCGTATTCGTCTTAATCATTTTAAAATTTATTATTTCAAATAATATTTCAATTAGATTTTTAAAAATTCAACAACCACTTTATGATATTTAAATGTATTATTCCATTTTCGGATAAATCAAATTTATCATTTGATATTACATATTTTGGATAATTATCATCAATTGAAGAATATGCACCAAACTCACGTTTCCTAGTATCTTCATTATCTCCAATCAAATAACATACTTGATAATATTCTTTTTTACCATCTTTTGTAGCTATGAAATCAATCTCACCCTTATCTAATGAACCAATTTTAACTTCATATCCTCTATAGATAAGTTCATTATATACAATGTTTTCAATGTACGCACCAAGTTGTTCTTTCTTTGATGCACTCATAACTCTTCCAAGGCCTAGATCTGTTAGATAATATTTATACTTACCATTTAAAATTCTTTTTCCTCTTACATCATATCTATCAACTTTATTTATTAGTAATGATTTATCCATATATTCTAAATAATTGTAAAGCGTATTTTTTGAAACGCTTCTATTTTCAGATTCAAAAAACTTAGATAATTTATCTGCAGAAAATGTTTGAGCTGGCGTTGTGACGACATATTCAATTATTCTATTAAGCAAATCAATGTCTTTTATTTTAAATCTTTCTACAATATCTTTAATAACAATTGAGTTAAAAACATCAGTTAAATATAATCTGACTTGCGATTCATCTTCAAAAATAAATCTTTGTGGCATTCCTCCCCACTTCATATAATCATCAAATAAAGGCTGTAATTCATATATGTTTTGACTATTAACATTTTTGTAAATACAAACTTCTTCAAAGCTAAATGGCAAAATATTAAAACTTACATAACGACCAGCAATATGAGTAGCAAGTTCACTAGATAATAAATCACTATTTGAACCTGTTAAAAAAATAGATACATTATCCTTATATTCAGCTTTAAAAGAATTGATAGCAAGCTCCCAGTTTAACACATTTTGTATTTCATCAAAAAAAAGATAATTTTTCTTTTTGTTAGTAATTTTATTCTTAACATATTCATATAACACATTATCATCTTTTATAAAGGAATACTCTTTTAATTCAAAATTTAGATATATTATATTTGAGTTATTGTTGTTCATTTTTACTTCATCAATTATCTGATTCATTATTACGGATTTTCCACATCTTCTTATTCCTGTAATAACTTTTATTAAATCAACATCATAAAACGGTCTTATTTTTGATAAATATTTTTCTCTAATAATCATTTAGTATCACCTTTACATAAATTATATACTGACGAATTCAAATTGTCAATTTTGTATTTTATGAAATACTTTTTTATGTATTTTATAGATTTTGTATTTTGTGAAATACTTTTTATGTGCTTTATAGATTTTGTATTTTGTAAATACATTAATCTTATCTAAATTATAATAATTAATTGGTTTTGTGGTAATAGTAGATAATTCGGTTTTTCAGAATTTTCTAACTACTACGTTTTCATCTAGCTCATACTTTATAATATTTTTTATGTGTTCGTTGATTGTTGATTTTGCTTTTTCAAACAGTATTGCAATCTGATCTTGTGTTAACCATAATGTATCTTCTTCTGGAGATACATTTACATCTAAACTAAAATCACCATCTTCAAATTTTATTAATTCGTATTTCTTTTCTTGAATATTTTTCATATTTTCCTTTTATTTTCTCAAAAAGAAAAGCCTTACTGTATTTCTACAATAAGGCTTAAAACTTTTTTGTTAAGTTGTATGAAATTGCCACCCATTTATTGGACTAAAAAATGTTACAATAGATGGGACTTTTATAATGAAGTTAACACTTGAAGAAAATCCAAGTAAAATAGGCGTTTTATTTATTATGTTAGATGTAGTCAAAGAACTAACAATATATGTTCAAAAAAATAGTCTCTAATTAAGATTACACATTCTATTAATGACGTTGACTATTCCATCTCCAATTTCATCAAGTGTTTGAGGAATCTTTCCTTTAAAATAGTCAACAAATAAATGGATTGTTCCATTAGTAATAAAATCAATTTCAGCTTTTTTTCTATTTTCATCTTTCGATAAAAAATTAATATGAATATCTTTAGAGATAACTTCAGTACACTTATCTTTTAAGTTATCAATAAATTTAATTGGTAAATCACTCGCGAAGATTTTTTTATATAAATTCTCATTTTCTTTTAATAAAGATATTAGTTTTCTAATATAATTTGGATAATTTAAAGTATGACTTTTTAAATAATCTTCAAGAAGACCATTTAATAAAGAGATAATCTCATCTTCAAATTCTTCAGAAACACTATAAATATCTTGATAATGTGAATAAAAAGTAGATTTAGAAATATCCGCTCGATCAACTATCTCCTTTACAGTGATTTTAGAAATATCATTTTTTTCAAATAATAGATCTGCAAACGCTTTTTTTATTGCCTTTTTACTCTTTCTTGCATTACGATATTCAACCATATTTGCCTCACTTTCGTACTATTTCATTAGAATAGTACACTTTTGCACTAAAGTTTAAAAATTGACTGTTGTTTTATTTTTTACAATTAGATTATACTCGAAAATGTAAAAGATGTCAAACCCAAGTATAAAAGTGTACTCGAGTGTGAAATCTTAAATGGAGGTACAACTATGGATGTTATAGAAGTAAATCATTTAACAAAAGATTACGGCTCAGGAAGAGGTGTATTCGATGTATCATTCAAAGTTCATGAAGGTGAAGTATTTGGTTTCCTTGGCCCTAATGGCGCAGGTAAATCTACGACAATTAGACATCTAATGGGATTTTCTCATCCTGATAAAGGTCAAACAAAAATATTAAATAAAAATACTTTCACTAATTATAATGAAATATTAAATAAAGTAGGATACATACCAGGAGAAATTGCTCTTCCTCAAGGATTAACAGGTTATGAATTTATCAAAATGATGCAAGACTTATATCATATTCATAACGATGAAATGTTAAAGAAAATGTTAGATTTATTTGAATTAAAAGATAACGTTTTAAAAGGTGATACTAAACATATGAGTTTAGGAGTCAAAAGAAAGCTTGCCATTGTCACAGCTTTTATGTCAGATCCTGAAGTACTTATTCTTGATGAACCAACTTCTGGTCTAGATCCAATTATGCAACAACGATTTATTGACTTTATTATGGAGGAAAAGAAAAGAGGAAAAACCATTCTTCTTTCAAGTCATATATTTAGTGAAGTTGATGCTACATGTGATCGAATTGCAATTATTAAAGATGGCAAGATTGTCTCAGAATTTATTTCAAACGATTTAAAGCATTCTTCATTAAAACAATATAAATTAGTATTCAAAAATAAAGATGAATATAAGAAGTTTATAAAATCATATAATAATCAAATTATTAATATTCTTGCAAAAGAAGATTCTAAAAATAAATTACTTATATCATGTGAAGATAAAAACATTAATGAAGTAATTTCTTATTTATCAGAATTTGAAATAAAAGAATTTAATAATATTAAAGAAACTTTAGAAGATTACTTTATGCACTTCTACAAGGAAGATAAAGAATTCGGAGGTAATTTCTAATGGAATTAAAAGAAAAAGGTTTAATAGAAATTAAAAATCTTACAAAAGATTATGGTAATTCAAGAGGTATATTTGATATTAACTTTTCTATTAATAAAGGTGAAATGATTGGATTTGTTGGAACAAATGGTAGTGGTAAAACAACAACTATACGTTCAATATTAGGTTTTATTAAACCTAACGAAGGTGCTGCATATGTTAATGGAATGGAATCATGGAAGAATCAAGATAAAATTGCAAAACTTGTTGGTTATGTTCCTGGAGAAATAGCTTTTCCTGATTTAAAAACTGGTGTTAATTTTTTAAAGAGTCAAGCTGAATATAAAAATATTAAGGATTTAAGTTATGCCGATTCATTAATTAAAGAATTGCAACTAGATCCAAAAGCTAATTTAAAAAGAATGAGTAAAGGTATGAAACAAAAGACTGCTTTAGTCGCGGCTTTAATGGCAGATGCACCTATTATCATTCTTGATGAACCAACTACTGGTCTAGACCCATTAATGAGAGATGCTTTCTTAAATATTATCAAAAGAGAGCACCAAAAAGGAAAAACAATATTTATGTCTTCCCATATGTTTAACGAAATGGAAGAAACATGTGATCGAGTTGCTCTAGTTTCTAATGGTCATATTATTGATGTCGCAGATATGAATGAAATTAGAAATAGAAAAACAAGTGAATTTAAAATTGAATTCAATGATAAAGAATCATTTGAAAAGTTTAGAAATTCAAAATTTAAGATTATAAGAATCCAAGAAAAATATAATCAAGTAACAATTCAAATTGATAAGAATGATATAAATATTCTATTCAAAGATTTAAAAGAATTAAATGTCAAATTTATTTCTGAAGTCAAATACACACTAGAAAGACATTTTAAAGAAATTATGGAGGAAAAGGGAAATGAAAAAGAATAAAAGATTATTCTCCAAAGCTTTATTTAAACAAAGCTGTAAAGCAAATGGAGTTATGTGGGCAATTATTACAGTTGCAGTATGCTTTATGTTATCTTGCGTAATGCTTATTTCTGGAACAAGCAATATCTCCGCGGTTAAAGATGGTGTTCAAGATACTATAATTCAAGAACTCATTACTAGTGAAATAAAAAAATCATCAGTTAATTTGTGTGATTCAACATTAAAAGGCGAAAAAGAATTTGATAATAATTTCGTATTAAAGTTCAATGAATTAAATACAAAAGAAAATGCTGAAGAATTCAATTCATACAAAAATCAAAAAACTCAAGAAGCTTATTTAGAAGGAACAACTTTAGTTACAAACAAAGTTACAGAAAAAATTACTAATGCTGTTACTCAAAGAGTTTTAGAAGAATCAAACGCAATTCAACAAGAAGTCTTAGAAGCAGTTACTCAAGATATGTCTTCTCAAGAAGCACAAACTCAAATTGCTACTTTAATGGGAGAAGGAAAAACTCAACAAGAAGCTATTGAAATTGTTAAAGCAAATTATGTTTTAGAAGAAACAGAAAGAATTAAAAACAATCATATAAATGCTGCAAAACAAGATATTTTATTAAACAAAAAAGATCAATTTACATTAGAAGCAAAAGAAGAATTAAAAGATGAATTAGATGCATTAAATGCTTCTACAGAAGAAGACGTAACAAATAAATTTAAAGAAATGTATGTAATTCCTTGCTACGAATATGCTGCTAATTCAATTAAAACTTTATACAACGAAGAATCTTCAGAATATAAAGTAACAATGTTAACAATTAATCCAAATCACGTCGCAGATAGTGAATATACAAAGAATAATGAAGTTATCCCTTCAGAATATATTGAAGACTTCTCTTCTTATATGTTATCGGATGTAACATCTTGGGAAGATAATGTACAAGGTTATACATTAAAAGATTACGTTGAAAACTCTCGTGAAGATTTTATTATTTCTAGAGCAAGTCAAAGTTGTTCAATGGCCGTTGGTGCTAAATTAACTGACGCATCATATAAACAAGAAATTCTTGATATCTTAAAAGATTATAAAGTTAGTGAAGAAACATATGATGGAATGGGCTTTGATTATACAAATGTTCATAAAATTTCATATGAAAGCATTGTAGAATTCCAAAACAAATATAATTATGAAGTTTCATTAATTAACGATGATATCAAATCTAATAATGAACAATATTTGCAAGAAAAGAATAAGATCCATGATGAATTATTTATCGATGTTGCTGGTTCTTTACTTGATAAGTTACCAGAAAATGTATCAGATGGTATCAATGAATTAGGTACTATGGATTTATATGGATTAATTGTTGGTTCCATCTTCTTCAAAATGGCAGGTTTACTCCTCCCAATTATCTATGTAATTATGTGTTCAAATAGCTTAATCGCAGGACAAGTAGATACAGGCTCAATGGCATATATTTTATCAACTTCAACTAGAAGAAAAGAAGTTACATTTACTCAAGCTCTATATTTAATTGGTTCATTATTCTTAATGTTTGTATTAACAACAATTACATCTTGTGTATGCTTTGCAATCGCAGATGTTACAACTGATTTAACTTATGGAAAGATTATCTTAATTAATTTAGGTGCATTTGTTACATTATTTGCAATTTCTGGTATTAACTATTTAACATCATGTTATTTCGATAGATCAAAGAAAGCAATGGCACTTGGTGGAGGTATTTCAATGTTCTTCTTAGTTGCTACTATGTTAGGTTTATTCGGTTCACCAGTTATTCCATCAGTTGTAAGAATTAGTGCATTAAATAATTTCAATTATGTATCATTAATTTCTTTATTCGATGTAGTTTCAATTTTAAATTGTGGAACTGAATGGATTTATAAATTATTAATATTAGTTGCAATTGGTTTAGTTGGATACCTAATTGGATCAATTAAATTCCAAAAGAAAGATTTACCACTATAGACAAATTAAAAGGAATATCTTTTTGGTTTCCTAAAATAAAAGTTAGTAAAAGATAAAATAAAAGTTGGTTCAATGTGAAGTTGTTCCAACTTTTTTGCATGTATAGGGGGTATTTATTTCTTTCTTGTTTTATATAGATCAAACTTTGATTTCTTTATTTTCTCAGTATCCAACAATATATATAATGAAGGAAAATTGGAAAAAAATAGCACGTGTACGGAAAACGCACATATGAATGCTTGAAGCTTAATCGATTGTCTATTCCTATCAATCTGTTCAGCCATAAGCTTATTATATTTATGATTGTCACGCCAGTCACGTGTCATTAAGTGTAAATACCAACAAATATAGGTTTAGAGGGTGCACCTTCATCTATAGAGGGTGCATTGTATTAACGTTACTTACCACACATAGATATGTTAAGTGAAATTACTGCAAAATTTGTCGTAATTTTTTATTTGTCATACAAGTAACCATACAAGTAACCATACAAGTAACCATACAAGTAGTTTGATTTTTTTAATAACTCGGGTAATAATACAATTTTGCCAAAACGAGCGAGTTTTAATGACAAAAATAGTGGCAAAAATGATGGCAAAAATCTAACGGATGATTTGACTAATAATAAAAAAGTTAGAATTGTGATACGAGGAATCGGTCATATTTTTTGCTTTTAGAGGTAAAATTATTAACCACATTATTAACCGTTTATTCTTATTTTATTAACCACGTCAAGATAATTAAATGCTTTAAAATGTGTAACAAATGTGATACAATATTTTTGGAGAGGATAGATATGTCTAAGGAAAATAAAAACGAACTGATTCACATTAGAATAGAGCCAACAGTAAAAGAAAAGGCAGAAAATATTTTTAGTAAGCTTGGAATTAATATGTCTTATGCTGTATCTTTATTTTTGAATCAAGTAATACTTAAAAATGGCTTTCCTTTTAATGTGGAATTGCCCAAAGTTAATGAAACTGAATTAGAATCTTTAGCTAAAATAATTGAATCAACTGGTGGTAATGGAGTAGTGAATGAAAAAAATCAAAAAATTATTCATTTGTATTCTTTAGGCGAAATTGACTATGAGACGGCAGTTTTTGCTATAAAGAGGAGTTTTATGTAATTATGAAAGATCCGTATGTATATGAAGGTACTAATGTACTAATCAATTTAGCAAATATTAAGGAACAAGATAAACTTGATAATTTTGAAACGACTTTATCACGTATTGCAATCGTAGAGGTATTGAAAATTCTAAATATAGATGGGATAAGGACGATAATTAAAAAAACGGCTCACTACAAATAGATTAAATTTCTAAATGTGGTGAGTCTTATTAATTGTATTATTTATAAAAAACACCCTAGCTACTAACTAGGGTAATTAAATATCGATATAAATTGAATTATTAATTGTTATTTTGATTAGTTTCTTTTTTAAACCATAATTTTCTATGCTTAAATGATCTAAATGACATAATTGCAGGAAATATAGGAGCAAGAGAACTAATAATTTCTAATACTAAAATATATCCTTTTGCTTCTAAACTTAATGAGATGATATTTACTATAGAAATAATAATTGCTAAAGCAAATACTGTATGCATAATGTAATACCAATGTTTAGTATGTTTTTTCATCCATAATGTAGAGAAGAGTAAGATAAATGTAAGAAGCGCAATTGAATCTCCAATTAAATCAAATACTTGTGCTAATTCTTCATGAGAAACTAGTAATTCTGGATATTCAATTAAGTTTGGAGTAACTATTGAGCCAATACATAATAACCAAGCATATGTAAAATTACGATTCTTTTCATTTTCCCATTCGCTTTTTTCAGCAAGTGCATCAACAAATCCAATTAAAATAACTGCAAATGTTAAAGAAATTAATTCTTTAGATATTTCTAATTTATAACTTTCTTCTTTAGTAATAATTGCACTTATTATAATTATTAAAGCAACTGTAATATGGATAATATCAAAGATAGTAAAACCAATCATATGATATAGAGGTGGATGGTTATCAAGCTTTTCAAGATATTCTTTTATATCATCTTTACCATTTTTATTAAAATCAATCATATGTAAATCTCCCTTTTATATATAATAATTTACCATAATTAATATGAATATGCATTTTATTATTTAAAATTGAAGATTATTGGAATAAAGCTTTTTTATACTTTTATTTTTGATTTAAAAAAATTTATATACATTTGTTTACTTAATATATATTAAAAGGTAAAATATTACTATATTTTATGGGGGACATAATATGTATCAAAGTAAATTAAATCTTATCCAAACAGAAATTGCGATTAAAAAGATTAAAGATCATTTTGAAAATCGTTTAGCGGAAGTTCTTAAATTAAGAAGAGTTTCTGCACCTTTATTCTTAGAAAAAGGCTCAGGATTAAATGATAATTTAAATGGTACAGAAAAACCTGTTTCTTTTGAAGTTGATGGTAAGACTATGGAAATTGTTCATTCACTTGCTAAATGGAAAAGAAATGCTTTATATAGATATGGTTTTAAATCAGGAACTGGTTTATATACTGATATGAATGCGATTAGAAAAGATGAAAAGCTTGATGCAATTCATTCTTTATATGTTGACCAATGGGACTGGGAAAAGATTATCAAAAAAGAAGATCGTAATATGAGAACTCTTAAATCAACTGTAAGAAAGATTTACGGTGTTTTAAGAGAAACTGAAATGTACATTAAAAATGAATATAACTATTTATCTCATTCTTTACCAGAAAATATTTTCTTTATTACTACTCAAGAACTTGAAGATAAATATCCTACATTAACTCCAAAACAAAGAGAAAGAGCAATTACTAAAGAAAAGAAAGCAGTCTTCTTAATGCAAATTGGAGATACATTAAAATCAGGTATTAAACATGATGGAAGATCTTCCGATTATGATGATTGGAAGCTTAATGGAGATATTTTAGTTTATAACGAAGTTTTAGATGATTCATTTGAACTTTCTTCAATGGGTATTAGAGTTGATAGAGAGGCTTTATTATACCAATTAGAAAAAGAAGGCAATATGGATAGAGTAAATTTACCTTACCATAAGATGGTACTTGATGAAACTTTACCTTACACAATTGGAGGAGGTATTGGTCAATCAAGAATGTGTATGTTCTTCTTAGAAAAGGCACATATTGGTGAAGTACAAGCTTCATTCTGGCCTGATGAAGAAAAAGAAAAATGCGAAAAAGAAGGCATTTTCTTATTATAATAATTTATATATGCGGTTGTATTTAGGTTCTGTAAAATCTGATGGGGTCAAACTCATATAGCAGTAGGGTCAATCCTTGCTGCTATTTTTGGTATGACGGGCATGTCATATATCTACGGTGAAAGTCCGAAGGGAGGTATTTGCCAACCAACCCGATAGCAACTTGCAAAGCGTAAACCAGTAATGGAGCGTGAAAAGAAGCAATAGCGAATTTGTGGCCCTATGAACAAAAACTTAATATTAAGGCCCATTAGGTGGATGAGTTAACTAAGCATAACAAAGTCCTAAAGACAAACGTAAACCTAATCGGTAAATTAAGAGGGTAAACGAGGAAAGATATATAACTTATCCCGAGAGGTCCTATAGACGAATTAGTAGTAACAACAAACTATAGGAAGTCAGCAGAGGTCATAGTAGGTATAGTCTAATAGTGAAGGACCGAACAATTCATAAGATTACTAAAGTCTTGAAATCACTAGTAGATAATTAGAACAAATAAAGATGAGAGGTTAGGCGTATCCTAATGGGTAATCCAAAGAAGGTTTCTACTATACAATGAAAAGAAAGAAAGGATGAAGAGGATTAGTCTTCGCCCTTGAGTATTATTTAGTTTGAAATTAAACTTATGAATTGAACCGCCCATTGCCGAACGGCACGATGTGGTGGTGTGAGAGGGGAAGAAAAATAAATATAAAAAAAATATTTATTTTTCTACTCTACTCGATTCATGACAAAATTTATTAATTGTTAAATAATAATAAAAGGAGATTTCCTCGGGAATCTCCTTTATTTTATCTTATAAAGATGAAGTGTTGTCTTGTGTAGTAGTAGATTCTACTGTACTCCATTTAACTATTTCACCATTATCATTGAAGAAGAAATAGTTTTCTTTTGATGATGTTGGTTCTTCTTCTGAATAGAAGTATGCTGTTAAATTTTGTTTTGCATCAACTGACATATCTTTAGTTGCAGTAGACCATTCTGCGCTTGTGCCCATATAATAGACATCTGCTGTAATTCCGAAGAATGCATAGTTACCTAATGTAATGTTATTTGGTAAGATAATTGTCTTGATTGAAGAAATTCCATAGAAAGTATATGGATTAATTGTTGAATTTGCATAGCTTCTTAAATCAAGTGTAGTAATTTGCTGATATTTGCCATCTACTACGATATAGAATGATGAAGCAAATGAAGCAGGGTTTTCATTTGATTGAGTAAATGAATTCTTAATCCAATCTGTTAATGTTCCTTCGTAATAAATGTCGTATGTATTACCATTTTTAGCGTTATTTGCGGCAAGATATACAATACCTTGGCTATTAAAGCTTGTAGATAATGTAACTGTCTTTAACGCTGTACAATTAGTAAATGCATCTTTACCAATACTTGTAATTGTACTTGGTACTTTTAATGTCGTTAGAGTTGCACAATTATAGAATGCATAACTACTAATTGTTGTTACTGAATATTTTGATAAATCAAGTTCAGTAATACTTGTTTCATTACCATATTCATCTAAGAGAGTTATTGTTGCGCTTTCTACACTGAATGGATTTTCTTTAGCAGAAGTGAATTCTAATGTTAACCAATCACTGATTGTTCCTAAGTAATTAACTTTAGTAACTGAACCAAATGAACTAATTAAGCTTGTTGTTGAAGAAGAGATTGTCTTATTGATATTGACAGTAGTAATTGTTGATACTGTATCAAATGCAAGTAAGCTTACATCAGTATTTGCTCCACTTAATGTGATTTCTTTTAATGTAGTATTAGCAAAAGCGTGATCATCAATAGTTTCTACCTTAGATAAATCAAGTGAAGTTAAATTTGTACAACCATTAAATGCGTTATTACCAATTGTAGCAACGTTATTTAATGTGACTGAAGAAATATTCTTATTGCCATAGAAAGCGTAATCGTTAATCTTAGTTACAGTTGTAGGAACATTTATTTCTGTTAATAATGTTTCTCCTAAGTAGAAGTTTGAAGCGTACTGCATTACGTTCTGGCTTTCAGAAGTAAATTCAATGCTTAACCAATCTTCAAGTGTACCTGCAAAATAAATGTTTTCGATTGAATTAGATTTGCTTAATTCTTTAATTAATGAAGATAGAGATGAAGAAATAGTTGTATCATCAATATAAATATTCTTAATTGATGTAACGCCTGTAAATGCATCTAGGTAGCTTGTTAATGAATTGCTTAATCTAATTGTTTCTAAGCTTGTCATATTTGCAAATGCGTTTCTACCTGCAGATTCTACTTTAGATAAATCTAATGTAGTAATTTTTGTGCAGCTTTCAAATGCATGTCCATCAATAGATGTGACTGAACCTAAAGAGATTGATTCTAGCTTATCGTAAGAAGCAAATGCATATCCTCCAATACTTGTTGCAGTAGATAATTCTACGTTGATAACTTCGTAGTATTCATTATTTGCATCTAATGCATATAACTTACTTGCATATGAAGCAAATGCATTATCAGTAGTCCAGTCATTTGCCACATACTGGTCGATAGTACCTTTGAGATAGATAATCTTGCTATCTTTATCGCCTAATGCTGTAGAGATTAAATCGTTTCTCTTAGGGACAATATAGAATGTTGTAAGTAATGTATCGTTAGTAAATGCATTAGTCATTGTAGAGATGTGTTCTCCTAAATCAACTGTTGTTAATTGAGTGTTATTGCTGAATGCATTTTCTTTAATTGTTGTTACGTTATTTGGAATTACGAGTGTTGTTAATCCAAGTCCATCAAATGCACCTTTACCAATTGTAGTTAATGTGTCTGGAAGAGTAATTTCAGTAACTTGAGATGCTCCTCTAAATGCAAAGTCTCCAATTGTATTAATGCTTGAACCAAGAACTAATGTAGAAATATTTGTGTCATTTTCAAATGCAGAATTACCAATTGTTAAGACACCATTACCAATAGTTACACTAGTTAAGTTACCACATTCTGTAAATGCTTTATCTTTAATTGTAGTTACTGAATCTGGGATAACAATTTCTTTGATGTTTGAACATTCACTGAAAGCTGATTTTCCAATTGATGTTAAATGGCTATCAAAGATGACTGATTCAAGGCTTGTACATTTACTAAATGCATTATCTCCAATTGTAATAACATCTTCACCAAAGATAAGGCTTGATAGAGATGTGTCACCTTCAAAGACGTTATTACCAAGTGTAGTAACTGTACCTGTGAAAGTAAGTTCACTTAATAATTTGTTATTTGCAAATGCATAATCACCAATTGTGACAACATTTGTAGTATTTACTGCTTCTAATTTAGAACAATTATAGAATGCATAATTGCCAATTTCAGTAACAGTTGTTGGTAAAGATAATGTAGTTACATTACCAAAACCTGCAAACTGATAATTACCAACACTAGATAATGTGCCTAAGTCAGAAATAGAAGTAATTTCTTTATAACCTGTTTCTGTCTTTACATATAATTTTGAAGATTCACTTCCCATCATTGGGGTAGAAGTTAATGTTGCAAAATTAATATTTGCCCAATCTTGTAATGTACCTTCGTAGTAAACATCTACTAATGCTGAGCAGTTTTCAAATGCTTGTTTACCTGATGAAGTAATAGTATTTGGAATAGTTACTTTTGCTAAATCATCGAAGTTATAGAAGGAGTAATTCTTAATTCCTAAGAATGATGAATCAAATTGTGTGAAATCAATTTCAGTAACTTTCTTATTTTCTGTTTCTTCTACTAAATAGAAGTTTGTAGCGTGCCACATTGGGTTTGATTTTAATTGATCAAAATCAATGTTTGCCCACTTTTTAATTGTACCTAAGAAGTAAGTATTTGTTAATGAAGTACATCCTTCAAATACTTCTGTATGAGATGCTTCTAAAGAAGCAGGTAAAGTAATATTTTCTAATGTAGAGAAGTTTAAGAATGTGTAGTTATTTAATCCAATAATTGAACCATCTACAACGACTTCTTTAACTAATTCATATGTATCCCCGTTTTTAGCGTGGAAGTTATGTGAATACGCCATTGGATCAGCATATTTATTAGCAATATCTACCTTACACCAATCAAGTGAGACTGTTCCATCATAATAGACGTCCTGTAAATTTGTACATTTATAGAAAGCGTCAGTACCTAATGCTTCAATTTTATTTAAGTGAATTGCTTTTAATCCTTTGTAACCATAGAAAGCATATTGACCAATTGATGTGATTTCATCTGGAACAATAGCATCTGTTACTAATAAATCAGGGAATGTTGATTCACTAGTTTCGTAAACATAGAAGTTTTTAGCGTATTGGATTGGGTTTTGAGTGCTTGAAGTATAGCTTAAGCTTAACCAATCTTTCATAGTTCCTTCAAAGTAGATATTTTCGATAGTTGGAATTGATTTAATAGAATCTGCAATTGTTAAGCTTACTTGATTTGGAATAACAACATCTTTAATAGAAGTTGATTTATTAAATGCAAGTGAAGAGATTGTTGTTAATGATTTACCATAATCAACATAAGTTAATTTTAAGCAGTTTCCAAATGCATTAGCATCAATACTCTTAATTGAATCAGTTAAGACTAATTTTGTTAATGATGTGCCGTAGAAAGCATTTGAACCAATTGAACCAGTAACATTAGTTAAATCTACATCAGTTAAACCTTTGTAGCCGTAGAAAGCATTACTATTGATTGAAGTAATATCTGAAGGGACAACTGCTTTATTAATAAGTTCAGTTTCATTTTCTGATGTCTTTACATAGAAGTTAGGAGTGTATTGGATAAGGTTATCTTTGTAGTTTTCAAAGTTAAGAGTTAACCAATCTGTCATAGTTCCTTCGAAGTAAAGGTTAGTAATATGACCATTAATATCAGTTACTGCTGTAGCAATAGCGCTTGAAACTACATTTGGAATAGTAATGTTAGTTAATGAAGAACATCCTGCAAATGTATTTGTAGCAGAACTTGCTAAGCTTTCACCAAATTCTACTGAAGTTAATGAAGTGTTATGAGCAAATGACTTAGTACTTAATGTTGTTAATGAATTTGGTAATACTAAATCAGTTAAAGAAGAAGCACCTGCAAATGCGCTTTCTCCAATAGTTTCTAAACCTTCATTTAATGTTAATGAAGTTAATGAAGTAGCATTAGAGAACGCACCTTTTTCGATAGTCTTGATATTTGTTGGAATAGTAAGAGTTGTTAATGAAGTGTTGCTTGCAAATGCTGATTCAGCAATTGTAGTTAATTGTTCATTTAATGATAATGAAGAAACTTTAGAACAGTTTGCAAATGCTGATTTACCAATTGTGCTGACGTTTGTTGGGATTTCAACTGCAGTTAAAG
>DEWM01000028.1 GCA_002363635.1 Caryophanales bacterium UBA3210
CAGGGGAGATTAAAAGAATGGGCGTGGAAATGTGAAAGCCCTAATATTAACTTTGCAGAACTTAATCGTACAATTACTTCTGATTTGTCAAAAATAATAGAGTCGTATGTAATTGATGATAATGTTACAACTTTTGGCGACAATATAAATCTTGTAACATCATACTTGCAGCGAAACAGCAATAGTGATGGAACATATGGAATTCCGACAAAGTTTAAGTCATTAAACGAAAGAGGAATTGTTCATGATCCTGGTGAATTAATTCTTTTTTCAGCAAAGAGAAAGTCAGGAAAATCCATTATATTGCTAAATGAATTAATAGATAAAGCTAGAAATGAAGTACCTTGCATTTATTTTGATTCAGAAATGACAGACACTTTATTTTATATTCGCTTATTATCGTCAATAACAGGCATACAACAGAACAAAATTCGTAGTCAAGCGTTTACACCAGAAGAACAAAAGCTTGTTAAAGAAGCGAATGAATGGATTCAATCTGTTAAGTTTCAACACTATTTTACGCCTAGATTTGATAGAGAGGAAATTAAATCAATTTGTGACATTTTTAAACGCAAGTATGGATTAGGTTTTGTTGTTTATGATTACCTAAAAGCTACAGGAAGTAATACATCTGAGAATTACACGCAATTAGGTAACAATTGCGACTTTCTAAAAAACGAAATAGCTGGCGAATTCGATATACCTGTTCTTGCAGCTTCACAGCTAAACAGATTTGGCGAAATTGGAGATTCTTATCAGTTAGAGCAAAGAGCCTCAACGGGTATTTCTATGAGGTTTAAGACTGAAGAAGAAATACGTCTTGATGGTGGAATTGATTATGGCAATGCATATTTGCATATAGATTTTGCAAGAAATGCAGAACCTATGGATGATATGGAACATATAAATATTAGCATAGACGGAAGTAGATGCAGGGTTCAAGAAGCAAAACAAAAAGACGACAATCCGTTTGTTAATTAGAAAAGCGATACACTTCTCGACATGATGTCGACAAGTTAAATATAACGACATACTTCTCGACACAATGTCGACAAGTTAAATATGGCGACATACTTCTCGACATAATGTCGACAAGTCGCAATAAAAAGGGGGAGAGGAAATTGCAATATGATACTAGCAGAATCAATGAGCTTGCCAAAAAAGTAGATTTAGCAACGTTTATTTCTCAGAAATATAAGTTAGCTAAAAAGAGCAATCGGAATTATTACATACATTGTCCTAAACATATTGATAAGACACCAAGCCTTTATATAGACACGAAGAAAAATACTTATTATTGTTTCTCGTGCCATCGCTATGGAAATATCATAACATGGCTTATGGACTTTGAGGGTTATACATATAATCAAGCTGTTGATTATTTGCTTAAAATAACAGGCAAAGATAATGATTTATCTTTTGTAACATCAAGTTCAATGGTTGAATTTAAAAAGTATTCAAACACAAAAGAAAAAGTTAAGCTTGAAAGACAAACACTAGATTTCAAAAAAGACTATCTAGATAAATACTGTGACGAATTGCCTATAGAATGGGTAAAAGAGGGTATTCCTATTGATGAAATAAAAAGGTATAATATAAGAATAGACAAGCAAAATAATCGTATTGTCTATCCGGTATATGATAACAATGATTTTATGATAGGAGTTAAAGGAAGAACTAGATATGATAATTATAAAGAGCTAGGAATTCCAAAATACATGAATTACTATCCGATAGGAACTTCCAATTTTTTTCAAGGAATGCATGAGAATAAAAAAGCAATACTTAAGGAAAAAAGAGTAATAATTGTTGAAGGACTTAAATCAGTTATGAAATTAAATGGCTATGGTTTCGGATATGCTATTGCATCTGAAACTTGTTGTTTAAACAATGAACAGATAAAAATATTGTTATCATTACATTTAGATGAGATTATAATTGCTTATGATAAGGGGGTAAAAATATGCGACATAATAAATAATGTAAAAAAATTAAAACCCTTTGTTAGGGTATCAATCGTAAACGATAAAAAAGACATATACCTTAAAGATAAAGATGCACCTGTTGATCGGGGCATACAAGTTTGGAAAGAATTATATGAAAAAAGAATATTTATAGGATGAGGAATATGGCAAAGATAAACAAAGAAGCATTAGCTAGATTAGAGGGCATGAAATATGCATACAATTATGCTCGTAAATTTGGGCTTGATGAACTTGAAAAAGATATAAAGTTCAGAGGAGCAACTAATTTACCATATAGCGTAGATAGAAAACAAGTTATTGATTTTCAAGAGGAAACAAAAGAACGAATTTTATCGACAGTAATGCTTATGTCGGTATTAATTCTAAGAGAAGAATTTGGATATGGAAGAAAACGAATAGAAAAGTTTTCGGAAAAATTTAAAGAGAATACAGAGCAGTTACAATCAGGAGATTTAACCTGGAAAGATGCTTATGAAGCTATGGTAGAAGAAGTTGGATTTTCATTAGGTATAGATGAAGATATATTAAATGCTGAACCAAAAGACCTATCATAAAATAATGGAGAGAAATATTATGGATGAAATGGAAAAAGTAAAGCAATGGCTTTTACAAGAAAAAATTCATTTTGAATATCACTTGGAGCCGCTATTACCTGATATTTTAGAAAAACTAGAAGAATATGATTTAATTTTAAATGAAGAAATGAAATTGAGTATGAACCAGATACTTGTAAGTATACAGTATGAAAATGGTTATGATCTTTCAATCATATGTCATTATGGAAGCTACGGGGTAAAACAAGGCTTGCTAGAGTATCGTAGATTGAAGAAAAAAGAAGACCCTGTGGGATATTGCACTGCAGAAGAAGTAATAGAAGTAATTAAGGAATTGGTAAAAGAAATTCCATGTAAGGAAGAAAAAGAAGGGAATTAATTATTATGATAAAAAGGTATGATAGAGGGCAAATATGGGCTATTAAAACCTATATCGCTAAATACGATAGAGTTTTTAATGGTGAGCATATGGCATTAATATTAGGAGTTAATGATGATAATACATTAACGGTTGTTCCTGCAACATCTAAATTAAATGGTGAAAATAAGATATTAACTTCAGTTGAATTAGAATTAACAAATTTAGATGGTGTAACAACAGTGGGCCATTTTATACCGAACATGATTCAGACTATTGATACTAGGAAAGCCTACAATTATGTTGGTATGCTAGATGAACATTCGGTAATCGAAGTACAAAAAGCAGTCGGCAAATATTTAGGCTTTGATAAAATAAAATTTGAAGAAAATAACAAAGAAGTTATAGAAGAAAGAGCATCTGCCAAGGTAGAGATAGAAGAAGAACAGACACCTATAGTTAAAGAAGAAAAGCAGATACCTGTAATTAAAGAAGAAAAACAGAAACCTATTGAAGTTTCAAGTAATATAGGGCGACCATCAAAATCACAACCTAAAGTAGGAGATATTAAGTATTTTAGTGGCAGAGAATATAAATGTATAGTAGACGGTAAAAAAACTTATGGCGGTTTTATTTCTAAGTGGCCTAAAGATGTTTTAGATACTATCGTTGAAAGTTATAGAAATGGCAGTTCTAAAACTGCTATAGCCTATCAATATGGAATTTCAGGACACGCGGTAGGAGATTATTTAAAAAGCATAGGATTGAAATAAGGAGTGATTAAAAATGGAAAATAAAGAAAAAGAGATTATCTTAAAATTAGATGGAATAGATGTTAATGGTGATATTTCAGTAGGAGAAATGATGATGATGTTTTCATCAGCGATATATCACGTTTGCAATATGCTTGATGCTGAAGTAGACGATAGAAAAATTATTGATAATTGTTTAGGTATGTTTATTCATTCGATTATCGCAGATAAAACAGATGAAGAAATAGCAAAAATATTCACACAAGCACAATTAATAAAACGAGATTATGAAATGTTTATGAAAGATATTTAAGGAGAGTGGCAATGCTAGTTAGACATTATACGGATAAACATAATTTTGATTATGTAGTTAAGGATTTAGGAGATTATGTTTTTGTAACAGATGATATGGATAAAGAAATTATCTGTGCTTCTTGCGATAAAAAACTTAAGTTTGGTGATGCCTATACATCTAAAGAGTGGTTCACAGCGTCAGGAATATGGGGCTTATGGGTGTGTGGTGATTGCTACGAAAAAGAATGGGATAGAATAAAAGCAGCGTTAAAGGAAGAAAATGATGAATAAACAAAAAAGAATTGATAGCAACAAAATTGAAATTGCTAAACAGTGGCTTATCGAAGAAACATCTAAAATAACACCGTGCGAGATCAATGCACTATTTGACCTCATAGATTTGTATACTGCTAAAAATGCTAAGCTTTACACAATTAACAACGGGATAGATTCAAATGGGAATTATCTTTTCTCGTCAGAATACGATTGTCCTAATTGTGGTAAAGAGCTTAAAAGCTGGTATAAATTTTGTCCTAATTGTGGACAAAAAATTACTTTTAATAATCTTACGCAATAAGAATCATATGTGGAACTTGTGGAACTCGGTTCCATAAGTTCCATAATAATAATAGAGGGGGTTAATAAATGGATTTTAAGTGTAAATACTGTGGAAGTGTAAATTTAGAACTTGAAGAAAATGGAAATCAAACAGGACTATACTGTTGTGATTGTGGTAAGTGGTTAAAATGGGTCAACAAAGAAGAAAAACGAGTATTTAACAATAAAAATGCTTGTACACCTATCTATGTTCCAAAGGGAGCAACGAACGGAGATGTATTTAAAGTTTTGTTTCCTAATTGCAGAGATTGGAAATCAGGAAACAAAGATAATGGCGGAGAGGTAAACGAGGTGCACTTTGTACTGTTGCCGAATAGTATAACAGTAAATAGGTATGACGAAAGTTGGTGGAATGCACCCTACAAGACTGAAAAGGGGGATAGCAAGTAGTGAATTGGATACTCTTAATATATATTGTATGGCTTATGATTGCCTGGAAAGCTTTTTGGAAAGAAAATGGAGATAAACCTAAGGAAGAAAAAATTATTAAATTTTATGTCTTTACGCTTATTATAGGCTTACTAGTTTTATTTCTTGCAATGTGCATAACGTTAATAAATTTTTAAAAAATTAGGAGAGTAAATTATGAACTTGATTGATAGAGATAGATACCAAAAGGATTTATTGGCTACCTATGATGACGTATCAATGGAATTTGATGTGCTAGATAGTTAACCAACAGTTAAGGCTGTACCGATTGATAGGCTTAAAAAGTTTAGAAATGAAGTCATGAACATGAATAGCGTTGCAATTATTTATAGATTAGATAAGCTGATTGAAGAAAGTGAGGAATAATAATGGCTAGTATAAATTCAAGTGTAGAAGTAGTATTAACAAAAGAAGAAAAAGAACTTTTAGAAAAGGCAATAGCCAAAATTAAAGATATTTATGAAGAGGTCGTTGATGTGAAGTCTGATTTGTTTATAGATGAAACTGATATTTATTCAATGTTGTCATCATTGACAAGACAATATGATGGGAAACTACCAATAGTCTTTGAAATAGAATAATAAGAAAGTGAGTGAGAACATGACAGATGAATTAAAAACACTTGTAGAAGCTCAAATTGAAGCTAAGAAAAAGCAGGAACTAGAGAGAATTGAGAGACAATTAAATGCAGATAAGGAAGTAATTGATAAGGCAATAGAACTTATTAACACACACACTTTATACAAAAGAATAAAAGAGCATAATCATTATGTATATAAGCTAGCAACAGAAGAAATGTTTAAAAATGATTATATCACAGAGCCGAAAAACTCATGGAAAAAGGGCATTAAGTTTTATGAGGACAGTTTTAACGAAAGAGTAAATAAGAGCGTAATAGAAGTAAATGGAGAAGAATATTTCGACATACGTTATGCATTAAATAATTACGAAAAATATCTTGAGAAGCTAACAAGTTCATTAACATATTATGAAAGAGAGCTTGCCGCAAGAAAGAAAGAATTAGAAGCATTAAACAATGAGTTTCCAACATTGAAAAAAGCCATTGAAGAGTGGCAAGCATACGAAAGCGAGGAAGAATGAAAGTTTTAGGAATTTTATTAATAATTATATGCTTAGCATATATAGGTTTAGCTTTAGATAATATTAAAGATGCACTAAATGAAATTGCAGATGAATTAAAAAAAAGAATGTGAGGAAAAAATAATGTTTGAAAAAGGAGAGGCAACCTATCAATATTGCGAAGAAAAGCATGGAAGAGGTATGTTCTTTTTTACAGATTGTTGCGGAAATATAATGTATAGCGTTGATAATAATCCTATGGAATATCACGGGTGTTTGTGTCCAAAATGTTTCTTGGATAATAAATTTGTGACATTATATTTGCGTGGTACACCAGAGGGTATAAGAGTTTTTGAAAGTGAGAAAACAAATGGAAGAAAATAAAATTGTTTACAAACCACATTGCGGTAAGTGCGGTTTTCCCATTGACACTAGTGAAAATGAGATAGCATATCAAAATGTATATGATTATGCTTACGAAAAAAAGTTGGCAGGGATAGTAGATACAAAGATATATCCATATAAATGTGCTCATTGTGGTGCTACGTTTAATACTATTGAGATACAGATGCCAAAACAGTTGAATGATATATTTCTTGGGTAATGAAAGTGAGGTAGAACATGACTAAGGAAGAAAAAATAATTTGTAAAGAGTTTCTTAATGATGCAGATAATACTCACTCATGCAATGAATACAAATTGCTCATGAACTTATTAGAGCAAGAAACAGTATCAAGAGAATCTTATGACCATGAATATTTCTTACGAAAAGAGTTAGATTTAAAAGTAATAAGATTAGAAAGACAAATAGCGGAACAAGAACTATGTGAAGATTGCATAAGTAGACAGGCGGTGCTTGATTTAGTTAATTCGGATTGGGAGTATGAGGAATTGGAAGTGCCTATAAATTGTTTGCCACCCGTAACACCTACACGTAAGAAAGGTAAGTGGATAATTGACGATGAAGAACTAGGAAGAATTTGGCATTGTCATTGTTCTAATTGTAAAAAAGACCCACAGGACTACATAGGGGGTACTGAAAATTGGTGGTTAGTTCGTTTGCCAGATTACTGCCCGAATTGTGGGATAAAAATGGAAAGTGAGGAAGAATAATGATTTATACAGGAAGGAAAGTTTATGATCCGTTAACAGATACATACAGTACGGGTTATTGGATTAAAGATAATCGAGGATATTGGTATCCTGTATGGAGAGAGTGAGGGGGAAAAGATGGAAAATATAGAACTACCAAGACATACAAATTCATTACAAATAAAAGTAGATGATAGGGTTAAACCTTACAAGAAACTTGATGTAATCCCTATTCCAGCGGGTGCTACAAATGGAGATGTAATAAAAGCTATGTTTCCTAACATTGAAGTTAAACCTCACATGGCGTATGGGCTTAAGAATGGTATCAAAGTTCGTGTGTATATAGATGAATTTTCAGTTTTTGACTTGTGGTTCCCTACTCGTTGGTGGAACACACCATATAAGAAAAAGGTGGAAGAATGAGATTGATAGATGTCGATAAAATTAATTGGCAAAAAGGTGTTTTTGTAAATCCTAATACAGATGAACCATTACCAATCATACATAAGATTGCAACTATTGAAATGCTGAGAGATTGGCAAGAAGAAGTTCGAGCAATTCCACTAGATAAGGTTAAGCAGACTAGAGAGACAATACAAAAACTTGTTGATAATTGCGGTAGTGATACAGTAGCAGCTTTAAACATGCAAGGTGGTTTAAAAGTAACTTTAGCAATCATAGACAAGTTAATAGCAGAAAGTGAGGGGTAATTATAATGGGATTAACAGTAGTACAAGGTAGACAATTATTAGAATGGACTCAAAATCTATGGGTAATATTAGACCAAGAAGATTTTGAAAAAATAGCCGAGATATACAAAAATGCGATAGATAGAGAAGAAAGTGAAGGAAAATAGATGAATAATGAAGGTAGTTTTGACGATTTAGTGCGTCATATTGGAATGGAGATTGAAGAATTAACAGAAGAATTTATTTATAGAACAATATCTCCATTTTGCGAAACTGTTGTAGAAAAACATCTAAGCAAGAAAGAATTAGAGAAGATATTGCGTAAAGGTATACAACCATCTATCTCATTAGAAAAAGTTAAAAGGGCCAGAGAAGAATTATCTAACAGAGTATATGATTATAGCGGTAGCGGAGAAGAAATCACACAAGCCTATTGTGATGGTTTTAAAGATAGTTTAAAAATCCTAGATAAGCTTATATCAGAAAGCGAGGAATACAATGATAATAAATAAAAAACATAAAAAATTAGAAAAAGCTTTAGAAACTACTTGTGAATTAATGAGCGGTTCAATCATATATGGAATTGATACGGATACATTGTGGAACAAAATAATGGAGATAGACGGATATGTAAGTCCGTGGAATCTTAAGGAATTTATACTTAATAATTTAGATAGATTCAGTGATGATGAAAAAGAAAGAAATAAAGCAATTAAAAGACTGGGATGGTAAAGGAACAAAAATAATGACAAAGAAAATTTTATGCTTAGGGTTAGGTGTAGCAATGATGTTGGGTTGTTTAACTGGTTGCTCATGGGAAGATGAAGCAGACGTTGCAAGTTATAACATATCAAAGGAAGCGGATAATTTTAACATTTATAGACGTGTTGTTGTGATAAACAATCAATCAGATGAAACAATGCTAGAATTTGAGGGCTGGTGTTCAATCGAAAATAATATGGATAAGAGCAGATTAGAGATCACATACAGAGTAGGCGAAGGACAGTATTA
>DEWM01000052.1 GCA_002363635.1 Caryophanales bacterium UBA3210
TTATTAACGATATTATTGCAAAATGTGATAACGTTAAGATTGATATCGATGATAACGGTAAAGTAGTTATCTACCATATGGATAGAGAACCAATCAACAAAGCTAAAGAAATGATTGAAAATATCGTTAAAGAAGCTAAAGTTGGTGAAGTTTACGACGCAAAAGTTGTAAGAATTGAATCATATGGTGCATTCGTTAACTTATTTGGTAATGTTGATGGTTTATGCCATGTTTCACAACTTGCAAATGATAGAGTTAACCATCCAAAAGATGTCGTTAAACTTGGTCAAATCTTAAAAGTTAGAGTTACAGAAATCGACGAAAAGGGCAGAATCAATGTTTCTCACAAAGAATTCGCTCCAAAAGTTGAAAAGAAACCAGTAGAAAAGAAAGAAACTAAAGTAGAAGAAGCTGCTCCAGTTTCAGAAGACAAATAAGATTCTTAAAGTAGGTACTTCGGTATCTACTTTTTTTAGACAATTTTAAAAATTTCGTTAAACAATATTGAAATGTTTGTATCACACTATTATTATTTAATTAATAAATATTGTAGGAAACAATATTGACCAAATAGGTATTTCTTTGGAAATGCCTATTTTTTCATACTTTTACATAAAAAAACTAGGGAAGTTAACCCCTAGTTAGATAATTATTTTTTATTTTTTACTGCTTCTTTTTCTAATTCTTTTTTAATTTCGTCTTCGTCTTCTGCGATATCTCTTTCTTCATCGTATTCGTCTTCAATTTCGCCTACTAATTCTTCTAAGATATCTTCCATTGTTACTAAACCTACAACTTTTTTGCCATTTTTAACAATTGCCATATGTAGGTTTTCACGTTGGAATGTTTTTAATTGACGAGAAATTTTAATAATTGGTTTTACATATAAAGCATCTACAACAATTGACTTTAAATCTTTTTCGTCGTTTAAGAGCATTTCATAGAATTCTTTTTGGTAGACAATACCATAAATTCCATTTACTGTATTATCTTTTGATATTGGTAAGCGAGAATAGTTATATCTTTCAAATGTGTCTTGAATTTGTTCTAATGAATCAGATGCTTTAATAAAGATTATCTTCTTAGGCTTAGTCATAATATCAGAGATAATTAAATCTCCATATTCTAAAGTATTAACAATGATATTCTTTTCGACGTTAGTAAGAGTTCCTTGCTCATGAATTTCGTCTACTAACATTTCAAATTCTTCATCAGTCATTGCTTCATCATCTTCATTTCTAAATAATTTAGTAATTCCTTTTTGAGCGATTCTAAAGATATATGAAATAGGAAATAAAATATAGAAAATTAACGCAACTGGATAAGCGTAGAATCTTGCGAAGAATTCAGGTCTAGCTTTGGCCATGGATTTAGGGAAAATTTCACCAAAAATTAAGACTACAACTGTAACTACAATTGTACTTAAAGCTTCTGGCCATTCCATGTTAGTAACAAATAAAACAGTTGCAATAGTTGTACCTGCAATATTGACTAGATTATTACCGATAAGAATGGTTGTTAATAACTGATCATATTCTTTCTTTAAATGTAAGGCAATCTTTGCAGCTTTTGATCCTTCTTTAGCAAATCTCTTCATTCTTATTTCATTGAATGCGGTGAATGAAGTTTCTGCTCCTGAGAAGAAAGCGCTGAAAAGTAATAATACAATTAAAATTGAGTAGTAAATGATATATCGGGTCGGGTCCATATTAGTTATTAATAATCTCCTTTTAAAATATAAATATGTAATATATATTATCACAATTATAAAATTTATCAAGGCTATAAATAGGACTTTAAATTAAAAAAGAGGCATAGCCTCTTTAGCTTATAGATTGATATCTAAATATTCTTTAATTAATGGAATCTCTACTTTTTTAGCCTTTTCTTGAGCTTCTAGAGCAGTTTCTCCACTTATGCCAATAACTTTGTCACCCCAAAAAGAATCGTTAATTGTTGTGCTTCCTTCTTCAAAATAATCATTCGCGTATAGTACTGAAGAAATTAATTCGTTATTTTCATATTTGATGATTGAAGGAACGTATCCGTCTTTAAAGAAATTTATTTTATATTTAGCTTTCCATTCTTTCCAATCTTCTTTAGATAAAGTTGATCTAATACCTGCTACTTCAAATCTATTTAAGATTTTTTTTGCAGTGATTAAATAATTATCTAAGAAATTATCATTAAATGATTTACAATCAGGACATTTTCTCCAACTATATTCAATGATAGATGAAGAAGAAATTAATGAATCTAAATAGGTAGTAGTATTTAAAGATAAAGATTGCATAGTAACTTTATCATTATATTTATAATCTACTAAATCATTTACCACATTGTAATTAGAAGAATTAATTCTACTATTTAGATTGTTATATAGAGTAGATGAAGATGTGTACATGTTTGTAGAATATTCTATTTCATCAACAATCTTTCCTTCATCAAAAAATAGAAGAGTTGCAGATGAAACTTTTCCTTTTAATTTATAGTCTTCATCTTCAGATAATAAAGAGACTGTTTTTTGATATTTATCTTGTTCAATCCAGTTAATTATATATTTAGTATCCTTAATATAATTTATAAGTGGATCTTTAATAAATTCACATGCAGAACATCCGTCTTCTCCAATGACAAGAACCATATCATCTTGCGCTAAAATTTTGTCGTATAGTTCATTGCTACTTGTATAAATAAATGATTTAACTTGAGTAGATGAATCAATAGTAATGTTATAGTTAGAAGAAGAGCATGAAGAAAATAATGATGGAAGTAATAAACTTAAGACAAATAAATTTCTTTTTTTCATAATTTTCTCCTTTGTTTCATTATATCATTCGTAAGACTATATAAAAATAAAATATTACAAAAATATTCTTTCCTAAAAATGTATTGAATAATCTTAAAAAAATGCCAAAATTGAGACGTTTTCAAATGGTTTTTGAGATTAAATAAAAACATTCAAAAAACTTTTGAAATAGGCTTTTCTTTTCAAAAAAAATCGTAGAAGATATGGGTATCTTACTATTAAGGGGGAAACTTATGGAAAACACAACCAAATACAATAACCGCATTATTAAGCAAATTGTTGAGGACTATCGAAAGGCATATTCTGTAATGTTAAGAAACGGGAACTTATCTATGGCAGAATTTTTCCTGAACGATTCAAACGGAAAAACAGATATGAGAGAAATTCTTGAACACCTTCAAGATGTAAATATCTGTGAAGAAGAGAAGGTAATTTTACAGATTATTTTCTGCTTATCAATTATGGATGACACAGGTAGAGAAATTATCTGGAAAGAATTCTTTAATAAGAGTAAAACTACTTCAAAGATTCCTTGGTGGGAAGGAATATATTCTCGTTCTACTTTTTATCGACTAAAAAATCAGTACGTAAAGCAGTTTATTAATTTATGCGCCGCAGCATAATAAGTATTTTACCTTTACTACTATCTTTTAACGTACGAAATACTGGTTATGAATTTAGTCTTGATAAAGTAAAAATGTTTTATGAAGATAATACTTTTTACATGTATTTTCTTCCTTGTCGAGAGAATGGTAGGCTAGAATATTATCGCGTTTTTATTGATAATGACATTATTGTAGATAGAGATACAAACGATAAGTCAATTTATTTAAATTTAAATGATTATAACGATAACTCGTCACATAGTATCTTTTACATTGAATATCTAGATGATGGTAGTTTTAACAAGATAACATTTTATTTTACTATTCCTCAAGGTGATATTTATTTAGATAATTATTTTTATTCTTTGTCGAGTAATATTGATACTTATGGTCATTCAAACATTTATTTAGATAAAGGTCAGTATATCGCTTTTAATTCATTAGCATATGAAAATAAAGTTGATGAACATCGCTACCTAGATTTAGATAAATATGGCAATGTTTCATTTAATAATAATTATTCTTTAGGAGAAGTATATTTAAGTATAAAAAATGATAATATTTTTTCTTATTTTGATGATGAATATCTTAATTTAAATCTAGATATATATAATGACTCTTTAATCATTAATGAAAATCTTTCTTTAAATAAATATTCTAGAGAAATATATTTAGATGCATATGGTAGTTTAGATAAGATATATTTTCCTAAAGAAATGGATAAAGAAATAGTTGAAACAATTTTTAGTATTAAGAACTTTTATGGCACTAATATTAATTTATATTTTCAAGCTTACTTTAATCTAGATAAAAGCTTATTAAATGATTATGAAATAATTATCGAAGATAAAGATTTTTTTGAATATGATTACGAGTTTCAAATATGATGTTTTTAATTATATTTATCCTATTTTCTTATTCTTATAATTTATCTTCAGAGTCATTTAAGCTTTATTTATCTTCTACTATTCCAGAAATCTATGTTTTAAGCCTCGACAACGAAGAAAAGAGTATCGATGAGGATTTGTTCGTTAATACTTCAAATGAGATTATACGTTCTTATAATTCTAAAGAAATAACTAATATAAAAACTTATTATTCATTTAATGGGTTAGTAGTAAATTTTAAAATTACCTATAATATCGTTTTTTATTCTTACCAATATAATAAGGAGATAAAAATAAATGAAAAGTAAATTAACAAGTTTGTTCATCTTACTTTCTTCAAGTATTGTCTTTTGTTCTTATAAGAAATGGATCTGCTTATTAATATCTTTAATTATCATCGTCTTAATTATTTGTTCTATTCCAAATAATAAATTTTTGGATTTAAAGAATAATTATTTATTACGAATTGATAGTTTAGAAAATAAAGAAGATTTGATTCGTTTTACGTTAGGATATGATGAAAGTAAAAGTTATGAAGAAAATACTTTAATATTTCAAAGCAAGTACAAAAATAAAATTGAAAAAGATTTCTTTCTTTATTTAAATAAATGCAAGAACCTAAATGATATTAAAACAGTCTTATTTGTTTATAAGAATTATGGAGAATTGAATATTAATAAATTTATATGTTATGGCCTATTTTTAGGAACATATTTAATCTTAATTAGATTCTTTCCTTTCTATTTAAATTTATTAGATTTCTATTTTAAGATTAATGCAGTTTATTTAATGTTATTACTTATTCTAACTTATAAAGATTTATATTATTTACCTGGAAAATTTAAATTGTTTAATGATTTTTATTATTCATCGTTATTATCTTTAATTGCAGAAAATAAAAAGGAATCTTTTAAAGAGAATGTAAAAAGATTTTGTAAGTATAATAAGATTTATAAAAAAGTTGAAGAAGATTTTGAAAACGGAAATATAGGGAATTATAAATTAAGTAAAATTAAGATGAGTAAGATATCCTCATTATTTGATCTTTATACTAATGATAATTTTATTGAACCTGTTGAAGATAAATATTCTTGGTACGTTATTCTAAATGAATATTCTTTATACGTCTTTGCTTTAATTGTTGTTATTAAAGGAATATTATTATGAAATTAAAAATCATATTAATGATAGAAATGATTTTAGTAATGACAACTAATTTAAAAATCAAAACTATTAATAATTATGAGAAAACTAAAAGTGAACTGGAATATGCTTCTAGTCAAATCTATATTTCATTTTTAAAATATTCGAAAAATAATTCTTATGTAATTACTTATTTAAAATCCCAAGAAATTGATATTTTTAACGAAGAGATTACTTCTTCATCTTATCGTTATACATTACAAAAAAAATACTTCTCTTATGAAAAGAATAAAGAATTACTCCTAACTTTAGAAAAGTATTTTACATATTAAGAATTTAGAATTAATAAATATAATTTATCAACATTCATGCGTAAATCAAGAAGTGAATAGTTGTTATCAATTAAATATGTACACTTTTTAGCGTTCTTATCAAATTGAGAAGATTCATTGAGTTTTAAATCTTTTGCAACATTGAGTGATTTACGAGCGTTTAAATGATTAATCTGAGTTAATGAAGAAGCTTGTACTCCAATAATGACATCAAAGAGATTTTCAAAACCTGCTTCAAATAATAAAGGAACTTCTACTACAACCATTTTTTCATTCATGTGAGAAGAAATAAATGATTCAATTTTAGCGCGGACTAGAGGATGAACTAACTCTTCTAGTTCTTTCTTTTTATTTGGAT
>DEWM01000106.1 GCA_002363635.1 Caryophanales bacterium UBA3210
AAACTAAACGAGAAGCAATATTATTTAATTTTTCTAAATCAATAAGTTCTCTATCAAAGCCTTGTCCATCAAAAGAATAGACTTTAACGATGTTATCTTGGATTTCTTTA
The DNA here is from genome assembly GCA_002363635.1 of Caryophanales bacterium UBA3210. Taxonomy (GTDB): domain Bacteria; phylum Bacillota_I; class Bacilli_A; order RFN20; family CAG-449; genus UBA3210. The sequence continues at coordinate 111 of DEWM01000106.1, forward strand.
GGTGCATAAATACCTGCATAAAAAGCAATATTACCACCTTTAGAATGTCCTCCAAGAGCGACTTTTCTACCTACATACATTGGTGCAACATCATTTAAATATTCAATTGCGTCAACATGACATGATACTGGGAAATCGTATAACATTCTAGCGTCTTCTACCCAACCAAGTAATGAATCATCTGTACCTCTAAAAGAAATATAAACTAAATCTTTTGAAATATTAAAAGCGACTGCAGAAAATTGTTCAATCTTCTCTTCTTGAATATGATTAACAAAGTTAGACATAGTAATATTTCTATATCTTTTTGCTTTACTTGCAGCTTCTGCAATTGCAAAGATATCATCAGGAAGAAGTAATCCTACATGTAGTTCTTCTTTATCATTCTTAACAAAGAAATCTCTCCAAGCATCTTTTAAAGCAATTTCATCAGTTGTTGGATATAAAGGAACGATTTTATCAAGATTCAAATAACCAATTTGAGACAATACTAAAGCATCGATTTCATTAAATGGATCTACATCAAAACTTAATGAGCCTCTCCAATATACATATTCAAGTAAATTTCTATTCTCGTTTGCCATAATATTTTACCTACTTTATATAATAATATAACACTAATTTACAAATTTAATAGTCTATTATAAAATCATTCAACAATTTGTTAGTTGAATAGCTAATGCAACAATTGTACAAAAAAAAGTTTTAAGTAAAATATTACTTGTTGTTTCTACACACTTGGTTATAATTATAATGCAACCCCTTAAAAAGGGTAAACGGGAGATTTTTTATGAAGAGCGAATACAAAAACTTTACTAGAAATAGAAACGCTATAAGATTAGCATTTGCAGACTTAATGCTAAAGTACGGTGACATTAACAAAATCACAATTATGGAAATTGTTAAAGTCGCTCAAATTTCAAGAGGCACTTTCTATTCACACTACAAATCAATTGATGAAGTAATTTTAGATATTGGAAAAGAGTTTGGGGAAAAACTCAAGATTTTACTTGAAAAATACAATACTGAAAACTACTTAATTAATTCTTTACCTTACTTTGAAGAATTACATGATTTCTTAAACAAAAACAAAGAATTATACATTAAATTATTACAAGCTGGTCAAGGTCCTCTTATTTCTCAGTACATTAAAACAGCAGTCTATTCATCAATGTATGAAATGCCAATTTTAAGAGATCAGTACATTGATCAAGAAAGATTCAAATTTGACCTTAACTTCTTCGTCTCAGGTTCAGTTCAAGTTGTTTTAGATAATTTAGTAGATTCAAATTTACAAATTAATCGTGACCGCATTGTAAACATGATAAACAACAAATTCATCGAGATCTTTGTAAATAGCAGAAAATAACTAATTGTTTCACAAGAAGCCACTATTTGGCTTCTTTTTTCTTTTCTTATTTTAAATTCACATCTAATTAATTATTATATAAGTGGAGATAAACATGAACACATATTTAGTAACTAATTGGACATGGCAAAATGGCAATCCAGATTTCTATGGATGGTTTCATTTATTATGGATTTTCATTACTTTAGCAATAAGTTTTGTTTTATGTCGATTTGTTGCAACTAAGCACAATCCTAAAATTGATGATATTGTTATTTTCTCTTTTGGAGCGTACCTAATTGCTATTGAAATATATAAGGAAGTCTTCAACGTACTTATAAAAGGATATTATCCAATGAACATCTTCCCTTTCCAATATTGTTCAGTTCCAATGTATATTGCTTTTATTGCTCCCTTAATTAAAAATAAATTAGTTAAAGATGCTTGTTATAAATTTATTGCCTTCATTGGATTTTTAGGTGGACTTGCCGTAATGATCTATCCAGTTACAATCAAATGGACACCTTATATTATGATGGCAAATCACACCTTAAGTTGGCATTCAGTCCTCATTATTATGGGCATTTACTTAATGGCGGCAAGAAATTATGGAGTCAATTATTTATCTGATTTAATTGATTCATTCTCAGTTTTTGCAATACTCGCATTACTTGCGCAGATATTTAATATCAGCATCTATAATTTCTACTTAAAGAATCCTGAACTCAATACTCATAATGAGATGATGAACTTATTTAGTTTTTCACCTTATTACCCTACATATATACCAATCGCAGATTTTATTAAAGACAAATCATTCTTAATCTATTTCTTTGGATATATATCAGTAATATTCATCGCTGTATCAATAATTTGGCTAGTCTTTGCACATGCTAAAGCTAAACTCGATTTAAAATTCCCTCATTTAGCGTATTTAAAGCCAATTGAGGACGAAGAAGAAGAAAAAGCATATTCTGCTCCTTCTAACAAAGAAAGTCTCTAAAAATAACTAAAAAGATTAAAAGTGGTAATTCACTCTTAATCTTTTTCATTTACCCACATGTAGACAAACATTTGAGTTCTTACTGAGAAGAAACTATTTTTATCTTCAATCAATTTTCTTGCTTCATCTTTAGTAAACCACTGAGGAATAATTTCTTCATCCACATAAATAGAACCTTTAATATCGCCTTCAACTTTTGCAATAACTATACTCATCATTTCATCAGATGTACCTTGAGAAGCATATGAAGGAGGTAAAGTAGCAATAATTTCTTTTAATTCTAAGCCTGTTTCTTCTCTTAATTCTCTTTTTGCGGCTTCTTCAGGAGTTTCCCCTTCATCAATTAACCCTGCTGGGAAATTATATACCCATTCATTAGTAGCCATTCTAAATTCTTTTTGAAGTAAGATTTTACTTTTATCCATAGAAAACGCCACCATCCCTACTCCTACCGGAACTCTATGATGGAATGCTTCTTTAGTTAAAGAATTATTACGAGATATAAATTCGTATTCTTTAATTCCCCCATCATTATTTTTATATTTTGCAACATAATATGTTAAATATTTACCTTGATATTTCTTTTCTAAATCTAATAAGATCATAATTAATTCCTCTTTTTTATTCTTATTGTATTTCTAAACAAATCTTATTTAAAGATATTTAAATAAATATAGAAAAGACTATAATTATAAATAACATGAATAAAGAACCTACTATAAACGAATTTCTTCTTTTAGCATCTCCAATACTAAAAGATCCTAGATTTAGAGAATTAAAAAGATATCCTCATCACGGACATATATCTATTAGAAGACATGTATTAAATGTTGCATATCTATGTTATAAACATGGTTTAAATAAGAAAAATATTTCTTTAAATGAATTAATTAGAGCGGCATTATTACATGATTATTATTTATATGACTGGCATGATAGAACATCTCATAATGGAATTCATGGGTTTAATCATCCTTTAATCGCGCTTATTAATGCAAAAAGAGATTTTTCATTAACAAGAAAAGAATGTAGAATCATTTTGTCACATATGTGGCCACTTACTTTTCTTCACTTCCCTACAAGTAAAGAAGCTTGGATTCTATGTTATTACGATAAAGTAGCAACATGTATAGATAATCATAAATGTCATTTAAATAAAAAGAATATTAAGAAACAAAAAGTTGCAAAGAAATAAATCTTTACAACTTTCTTTTTATTCATCTTATTTAATAACTACATCATTAACAATGAAGTAATATAAATAATCTAGTTTATCTTAAGCCAACTTTTCTATATACTTTAGAAAGTTTCTTTCTTGCAACATATGAAGCTTTTAAAGCACCTTCTTCAAGAACTTTATCAATTACTCCACTTGCTTGGATTTCTTTTACCTTAGCTTGTAAATTAGTCATAAAATCCACTACTACATCTGCGACAGCTTTCTTGAAATCACCATAACCTGAACCTTCAAATCTCTTTTCAAGTTCTTCAATAGGGGTTGAGCTTAGTGTAGACATAATTGTAAGTAAGTTAGAAATGCCTGGTTTATTCTCTGGATCAAATTTAACTTCATGACCTAAATCAGTAACTGCAGACATAATCTTTTTTCTAGCAATATTAACATCTTCAAGTAAGTAAATAGTTCCTTTATCTGATTCAGACTTAGACATTTTCTTAGTAGGATCTGACAAAGAATAAACTTTTGAGCCTCTTTTTGCGACGACTGGTTCAGGAACTTTAAATGTTTCTGAATAACGTGAATTAAATCTAATCGCAAGGTCACGAGTTAATTCAACATGTTGCTTTTGGTCTACACCAACTGGAACATAATCTGCATCATATAATAAGATATCTGCCGCCATAAGTCCTGGGTAAATAAAAATACCTGTAGGAATAGATTGTCTATCGGAAATCTTGCTAGATTTATCTTTGTACTGAGTCATTCTAGATAATTCACCCATATTGGAATTAAATGTCATGATGTAACCAAGTTCTGCATGTTCGTGGACATCTGATTGTTTAAATAAAACAACTTTATTTGGATCAAGTCCACATGCAAGATAGATAGAAATTAAGTCTTTAGTATTTTGTCTTAATTCTTTAGCCTCAATTGGTAAAGTTAAAGCATGTAAATCTGCAATAAAGACATACATTTCATATTCATCTTGATAAGAGATAAACTGATTAACTGCACCGATATAATTACCTAAAGTTAATTTACCAGTTGGTTTAATTCCGCTAATCATTCTCTTTTTTGTAATAATTTCTTCTGCCATAAATGACCTCCTTTAAATAAAAAACGTCCCTAAGCTCTTAGCTTAAGGACGAAATAATCGTGGTACCACCTTAATTCATAACCGAAGTTATGCACTTTAAATTTGTATAGTCTCCTTGACCCATTTATTATCTGCTCTTCTTGTTCTTTTTCACCAACCAAGAACTCTCTACAAAGAACTACACAGTTTTTTTTCAATTCATCGACTAGTCTTATTATATGTATAAATAAATAATATTGCTAGAACTTTTTATTTGTTTCTTTTAGGAGTTTATTTTTATCTAAATAAAAGTAACAAAATTCTACGCCAATTAAAGCACATAGAGCGATACCACTAATAACAATTCCACTTCTTTGATATTTATCAATATAAAGAATCTTTATCTTGTGGCTTCCTTTACTTAATGTGTCTAAGCTAACTCCAGTAAAGATATTAAATTTTGTAGAACAAGGTACTTCCTTATCATCAATATAGACGTGCATATTCTTTTCATAAGGTAAAGTAAAGATAAAATCTGAATTATCGCTTGTTAAAACAAAATCTCCTTCATAACCAAAACTAAATTTCCCAATAATTTGTTTTAAATTATTGCTTCCCTGTTCTTTAATTTTATCAGTATATTCTTTTAAGACGCTTTCATCTTCTAAATATATTTCCGGTCTAATTAATGTATTAGAAATATCTTTAGTCGCGACTAATTTAATAGTATGCGCTCCTACTTTATTTTTTAATGACCAAATACCATTATGCCAGTAATCATTTTCTTTATAATATATTCCATCAAAATATAACGATAAATTCTTAATGTCATTTTTTAATCCAAAATACAAATTCTTATTAGCATCATCATCTAAAATATTGAATTTATAAATGATGCTATCACCTTTAGATAATGAATAATAAGTTTCATTTAATTCAGGATATTCTTTATTTACTTCTACTCCTGAAGAAAGAACAACTGTTGTCTCAACCTTTGTAAAAATATCTTTATTAAGAGAATTATTCATATTATGGTACATCTTATTTTGATATTCAAAATGATCATACCAATATGTCGCGTCTACTATTTTATGGCCTTCGCTGATATAATGTGTGTTTTGTTTTTCAACTCTAAAACCTAAAGGTAAAGCACTGACATTTTCATAATAAGTAAATCTTTCAGTTTCTAAAGAGTCAAGTTCCACATATGGAGAGTTATGAATAGAAGGAATATAGTTTTTATATTTTTCTTCCATTACATATTTTAATCCTAAGAAGGAGTTCATAGAGGTAGTAGAGGCTTTGTCCCATTTTTCAAAGAACCCGTTATAGTGATAACCAAGTTTATGATAATATTCTTCTACTACTTTCTTTTCACTAGAAGAAAAATGACTTAAGCCATAATAGTTATAAAATAATGGATTATTATCAATAGAATTATATGAACCAGGTCTAAGTGTAGTCATTTCCATACGATAATTCTTGTTATTATCATATTCTTTTAAGATATCGACATCTTTTTGATAAGAAACATCTTTTAAATATGTTTCAATGTTTTGATATTCATGATTAAAGACGTTATTACTTACTAACTTTTTATCTGCATCAAACGAAGAATAAATAGATAAAGGAATTATTGATAAAGTAAAGACTCCTGTTAAAATCTTCGTTACGTTAACATTATTCTTCTTACTAAAGAAATAATGAAGGATAAATGTCATTAACATTATTACCATTGTAAGTGAACCAATAATAAAATCTACCTTAGTATATTCATATGGTCGAGTATTATCACTTGGCATAAATTTAATTAATAACATCATGCTAGTAAAAATACTAAATCCTAATATCCAAGATACAATTGTTGTTTTTTCATATTCTATTCTCTCATTTTCTGCAAGTTCTAAAGAAATAAAACCAATGATGAAAGAATATCGTGCAGGAAACCAAGTAGGTTTGCTACCAAAATGTAATAAGTCATTTAAAGTAGTATGACAGATACCAAAGAAATAAATTAATAATAAGATAAAATAAGAAAATCTTTCTCTTCTATCAATTTTTTTGTTAACAAAATAGAAAGTCATAAGGATATAACAAGGTAAACTTGTAAACATATTCGCATATCCTTCTACTTTAGTAAAAGTTCTACTTGTTCCATACGAATTGGACATAAGTCCTTCAAAGAATAATGTTGGTAATTGCATTTGTGGATCTGAGAATAATGAATGAACTTTAGTACCATCAAAATGAGAAAAAGCAGGAATCCATAAAAAGGATGCGA
>DEWM01000099.1 GCA_002363635.1 Caryophanales bacterium UBA3210
AATCATTCCAAACAATTGAATGTACATGGTTAAGAGAATATGACAATGCTCAAGATGATAAACCAGGTGAAATGAATGGTTATGAAGGACTATACCACAACTTCAATGGTATTACTTCTAAATTCGGTGCACAGTTCATCTTAAGAATTGATAAGATTCTTATGAAAGAAAAATACTGGAATACTATTGTTAATGGTGTTACAGCAGGTGGCTTCCCACGTGTACCAGTAGATTATGGTTATAGAGATAGTAAGAACTTCTGGTGCTCAAAATTCAAAAAACCAAGAGCAGAACTTCTTCCTATGAGACAAACAACTGTCGCAAGCGTTAGATATGCTGCAGATAGACTTCAAACAGATGTTAAATTTACTGATGATGCTTTAGCAATGTTAGTTAAAGTTCCTAGAATCTTCTTACCAACAGCATTAAAGGGTTGCGTTAAGTGGGCACATGAAAACAATGTTGAAGTAATCACAGAAAAAGAAATGAAGATTATTAATGATAAGAGAAGTAAGGAGAAAATTAAATAATGAAAGTAGTACTTGGTGGTGCATTTGGTCACCTTGGATCAGATGTCTTAAAACAATTAGTTAAACAAGGCCATGATGTCGTAGCATTAGATTTAAAAGATAGACCTTTAGAAGTTAAAGGAAAGGGAAGTTATAAATTCTACTCAGTAGATTTAACAAACCCAGAAACAATCAAAGGTTTATGTGATGGAGCAGACGTAGTTATTACTACAGTTGGTTTAGTTTCTAAATCTACAAAATTTACTCCATATGATATCGATTATCAAGGAAACTTAAATTTATTAAGAGAAGCTGAAAAAGCAGGAGTTAAAAACTTTGCATATATCTCAGTTATTAAAGTTGATGAAGCTCCAGAAGTACCTTTATTAGATGCAAAGGCAAAATTTGAAGCAGAATTAAAGAAATCATCATTAAAATGGGTCATCTTTAGACCAACAGGTTATTTCTTTGATATCGCTCATGTCTTTATGCCAATGATTAAGAAGGGTAAAGTTATGTTACTTACACGTAAGAATCACCCTGTTAACGTCATTGATACACCTGACTTTGCAGAATATATCGTTGATCATATGTTAGATGAAGGCAAGACTATCTCAATCGGTGGTACTGAAATCTATACATATGAAGAAATTGCAAAAATGTTCTTTGCAGCAGCTCATAAGAAAGCAAAAATCTCAAGAGTCCCAGCATTCTTATTTGATTTAATTGCTAGAAAAGCAGACAAAGCTGAAGTTCAGGATGGTACAGCAGGCTTAGTAAGATTCTCAAAATTCACATTAACTCACGACTTAGTTGGTGACGTTAAATATGGTAAGAGTTCATTTAAAGAATACATTGCATCTAGATATGATGAAAATGGGGAGGAAAAATAATGGAAGCATTACAAATCGCCTTTCCTATTTCAATTGCTATTTTACTTGGCGTAGCATTAATCCTTTGTGCATGTGGCTTTAAAAAATTCGTTTACTTCATGTCTGTAGGATATGGTCTTGCTGTTGCAGGTATTGCTATCACTATAGTTATTCTTAACGCATGTAAGTTTGAAAATATGGTTTTAATGAGCTGGATTGATTATATCTTATGTGCATTACTTGTCGTTTACGGCTTAAGATTATCTTTATATTTAATTTATAGAGAAGCTAAATCTGCAGCTTATAAAAAGAACATTCTTGATGATAAGAATGGTTCAGGTAAAAAGATTCCAGTCTTTGTCTCAGCTTGTATTTGGTTAGTAGTAGGTATTATGTATGTTCAACAAACTGCACCTATTACATATAGAATTTTAAATCATAAAGATGCTGCAGTTGCTCAAGATATGATTGCTCCTATCATTGGTGCATGTATTATGGCAGTTGCTATCTTCATTGAAGCTTTAGCAGATCATCAGAAAAATGCTGCTAAAAAGAAAAATCCAAAATCATTCGTTTCAACAGGTTTATATAGATTTGTTAGATGTCCAAACTATCTTGGTGAAATGATGTTCTGGACAGGTGTTCTTGTCGCAGGTTCAACAGCTTTAACAGGTTGGGCACAGTGGGTTATGACTATCATTGGCTACGTTTTAATTATCTACGTTATGCTTAGTGGGGCAAAAAGACTTGAAAATAGACAAGATAAAAACTATGGTGACAACCCAGAATACCAAGCATACAAAGCAAAAACTCCTATTTTAATGCATTTAATCCCTGTAAAGAGCATTAAGAATTGGAAATTTATTAAATAATGTTCTTTACTGCTTTAGGTGAAGCACCAGCTTGGGCTCAAATACTTCAGGGGGTATATGATCTTCTACCAATTATCTTATTTTTAGTAGGATCAATAGTATTACAACAAGCTTTATATAACAAAATGGTCAAAGGATGCTATACATTATTTGCCGGCGGAACAATCATGGTCACAAGTGCAGGTATCCTTAAAGGCTTACATAAAATCTTATTAGGTTTTGGAGTAAATTACGTAAATTTAGATTTACAGTTTGCAACAACTGAAGGAATTGGCTTTATTCTTGCTTTTATTGGCTTAATTGGCATGTTTACTTCTTATAACAAGAAATATACAAAAGTCCAAAGTGTAGGGATTTTAGCTTTAATTCCTTATTTCCTAGCTACTGCTACAGAATATAAATCAACATTACCATTTATTGCAGTTATGATTATTGGCGCTGCAGGATGTATGGGTGTATTAATCTATATTTCTATTAGAATGAAATCTGTTCCTAGTGCTGTTTTATTTAGTGTAGGTATTGTTGCTATGATTATCATGGGATACTTATCAACTAAGACAAAAGATAGTGCACCTAATGGCTTTGAATGGGCTTTTGCACAAATCAGTGTCAACGTCATCTATCAAGGTTGTTATTTAGTAGGTGCATTAATTCTTAAGAAAAAAGGTTTAGCAAAAGAAGATTCTTTATCTAAAACTAAAATTGACAATATCTAATTAAAGATTTAAGAGGATAAGTAATACTTATCCTTTTTCTTTAAAGGTTTGATTATAATTGTAAAGAAATATGGAAAGCAGGAATCTTCACCTTGCTTTTTATTTACTCTTACTGTTGCAATGACACTGACAAAATGGCAAAATGTCAGTGTGAAAGGAACAGCGGTTATGAAGCAAAAAAAGCTCATAATTTAGGCAAAAAATAATTT
>DEWM01000030.1 GCA_002363635.1 Caryophanales bacterium UBA3210
AAGTGCAAGTTATATTAGAGCAACTTTCGCTGATAGAAAAATTCGTTTAAGATTAAATAAGACAATGAATTATTTAGATCATTTAGAAAAAATGCTTCAAGCAATTAATGATTCATGTATGAATCTTGAAAGGGGTAATCAAAATGAGATTAGATAAATACTTAAAGGTTAGCAGAGTAATTAAACGTAGAACTATTGCTAAAGATATATTAGATTTAGGATTTGTTAAACTAAATGATAGAGTTGCAAAACCCTCTGCTGAAGTTAATGTTGGCGATATTATAGAACTTAAACTCGGTGATAGATTATATACAATAAGAGTTAAGGCAATAAAAGAATTCGCAAAAAAAGAGCAGGGCGGAGAAATGTATGAAATTATAGAGGATAAGACTATAATTTCATAGAATAAATTGAAAAGAAAAATATTCGATGTTAAGATATTAATATCTTAGGTGATTATATGAGCAAGATTCGTAGTAAAGCTGAAAATAGAACTATAAGCATAATCGCAATAATAATATTTGTTATTTCGATTGTTTTAGTTATTGCGTCAGTTATATGGATAATGAATCTATATAAAGAAAACGATAGATTAAATCATATTAAAGATAACCTAGTTCGACAGATTGAAAATCAAAGTGATTATAAAGAACTCCACGAAGATCAATATTACACAGTATATGTTGAAGATGATTATGCTGTATTTAATGATACTCAAGGAGATCCATTAATTGTTTATTCAAAATAACTAGGGTTAAACCTAGTTTTTTTACGGAAAAAGTTTATGAATTTTAAATACGATAAAAAAGAAAAATACATTGTTGCAGTTTCAGGCGGGCCAGATTCTATGGCTCTTTTAAACATGCTTTATAATGATGGGTATACTAGTTTAATTGTATGTCATGTTAATTATCATCGCCGTAAAGAATCTAATTATGAGCAAAAACAAGTATCAGCTTGGGCAATTAATCATAATTTAAAAATTGAAGTCTTAGACACTTCTAATTTGCTTCCAAAAGGTAATTTCCAAGCATGGGCAAGAGATGTTAGATATAAATTCTTTAAGGCTACATATATTAATGAAAATGCAAAAGGATTATTTATCGCGCATAACTTAGATGATAACTTAGAAACATACTTGCTTCAGAAGAAAAAAAGTGGATTTTATCCTTATTACGGTTTAAAAGAAGAATCTATATATCTAAATATGTATGTATATCGTCCTTTGCTATCTATTAGAAAGAAAGATCTTTTAGAATATTGTAAAAACAATAATGTATTTTATAGTATAGATTCATCTAATTTAGAAAATCATTATTCTAGAAACATTATTCGCCACTGTATTGTAGAAAATATTTCTAAAGAAGATTTAGATAATTTGCTTTTAGAGATTGCAAATAAAAATGAATATAACAACATAATTAATAACAAGATTGATGAATTAGATAAAAATGGTATTAAATTATCCGATTTTTCGCTAGTTGACGATAAAGAAACTTTTATCTATTTGTATCTAATTAAAAATAGCGGACTTTTTTCGAGAAAACTAACACATTATTACGTAAAAGAGTGCCTAAATGTTATTAAAAGCAACAAACCAAATGCTCAGATTAAATTTAGTGATTACGTGTATCTAGTTAAATATTATGATAAGTTCAAATTGGTAAGATTAAGAAAGCCATTTGATTATGTTATTGATAAACCTCAGGTTGTAGATAACGATATAGTTAGCTGTAACTTAACAGGTGATTTATCTTTTTTTAAGATTACTGAAGACTCATTCCCTTTGAGACTTAGAACAGCAAAAGAAAATGATGTTGTTAAAATCGGAAACCTAGTCAAACAAGTTAATAGATTATTTATTGATTATAAAGTGCCAAAATGGCAAAGAGTTCAATATCCTGTTTTGGTAGATAAAAATGATAAGATTGTTTATTTACCAATTTATAATTCAATCACACAAAAAAATATAGCAGACAAGATAATGTTTGTGATAAAATGGTAATCACATTGTATTATTAATAATACAAGTGTCAAGGAGGTTAAAAATGAATAATAATGGCAAAAAGAAAACTTCTTGGATAGGGTACGTTCTCCCATATTTAATTATTGCTGTAATTATCGTCGTAGTTGTAGCAGTATTTAATATGAATGGTAAGATGAACAAGACATACACAGAAGCGGATATTATTCCTACTTTCTACTCATCAGAAAAAACAGATGAAGAAAATGCAACAAATCTTGCTAATTCTGTATTAATGAAAGACGATGTTAAGGAATTAAAAATCGCTTACTATAATTCATTTGTTAGTATTCAAGGTACAATCAAATCTGCTGATTCTACTAATCAATACTATACATTCAGTGCAAGTTTAAATAATTCGCAAAAAACATTAGATACATTAAGTTTTATCCTTTCACATAGAACTTATACATCAAATGATGGAACTGTTATTGCATATTACTCTGAAAAATCATCTCAGTGTAATGTAACTGTAACAAACCCATATGCATCTAACTTCTGGACTGATTATTTCCCAATGATTTTATTATCAGTATTAAGCATTGGTGCAATTATCTTCTTATTCACTAGAATGAGCGGTGCTGTTAAGAATTCAAATAATCAAGCTTTAGATTTTAATAAATCAAGAGCAAAACGTGAAGATTCATCTTCTGTAAGATTTGATGATGTTGCTGGCTGCGACGAAGAAAAAGCAGAAATGATGGAACTCGTTGATTATTTAAAGAATCCAGTAAAATACGCAAATGCTGGTGCTAAATTACCAAAAGGTATTTTACTTGTTGGTAATCCAGGTACAGGTAAAACTTTACTTGCTAAGGCTGTAGCAGGTGAAGCACACGTTCCTTTCTATTCAATCTCTGGCTCAGATTTCGTAGAAATGTTCGTTGGTGTTGGTGCAGGACGTGTTAGAGACATGTTCAAAAAAGCAAAACAAACTGCACCATGTTTAATCTTTATTGATGAAATTGATGCTGTCGGTAGACAAAGAGGCGCAGGCTTAGGTGGCGGTAACGATGAACGTGAACAAACACTTAACCAGTTACTCGTTGAAATGGATGGCTTCGAAGATAACTCAGGTATTATTGTAATTGCTGCAACAAACCGTGCAGATATTCTTGACCCAGCTCTTATGAGAGCAGGTCGTTTCGATAGACAAATCACAGTTGGTTTACCAGATAGATTTGGCCGTGAAGCAATCTTAAAGGTCCATGGACGTAATAAAAAGATTGATGAAACAGTAAATTGGGCTAATGTTGCAAAGAGAACTGTTGGTTTCTCTGGCGCTGATTTAGCAAATATTGTTAATGAAGCTGCAATCTTAGCAGTAAGAAACAAAAAGAAATTTATTTCTATTAAAGAAATTGATGAAGCAATTGATAGACGTATTGCAGGCCCTGCAAAGAAATCAAAACACTTAAATGAACTTGAAAGACGTACAGTTGCTTACCACGAAGCAGGTCATGCAATTATTGGCTTAACATTACCTGCAAGTGATGTTGTACAAAAAGTTACTATCGTTCCAAGAGGTACTGCAGGCGGTTATGTTATGTCTGTTCCTGAAGATGATAGATTCTTAATGACAAAAGAAGAATTAATCGCAGAAATCACTGGTTTACTTGGTGGTAGATCTTCTGAAGAAGTCTTCTGCAAAGATATTTCAACTGGTGCTTCAAACGATATTGAAAGAGCAACAAGAATTGCTAGAGCAATGGTTGTTGAATATGGTATGTCTGCATTAGGTCCAGTTCAATATGAATCTAATAGTGGATCAGTATTCTTAGGTAGAGACTACACTTCTAACCAAAAGAACTTTGCAAACCAAATTGCAAACGAAATTGATAAAGAAGTTAGAACTATTATCGAAACAGCTCATGAAGCTGCAATTAAGATTATTAATGAAAGAAAAGATGACGTTATTTTAATCGCAGAAACTTTACTTGAAGTTGAAACATTAAATGGCGAAGAAATCGAATATTTATTAAAGAATCGTAAACTTCCAGACTACACTGAAAAGAAAGTTGAAGAAGCTAACGCAAATGCAACAGTAGTAGAGAATACTGAAGCAAAAGTCGAAACAAATAGTTCCGACGATAAAAAAGCTGAATAAGCTTAGATATTGATAATAAGGCACCTCTATGGTGCCTTTACTTTGTAAAGGAATATATGAAAGAGTTAAAGATAGGTAATGTAGTTTTAGATAACCCTGTAATTCTTGCTCCTATGGCAGGAATTACTAATTTTGCATATCGTAAAATGCTAAAAGAATTTGGTTGCGGTTTAGTAGTTACTGAAATGATTTCAGATCATGGATTAATTTATGGTAATGATGAAACTAAAAACATGCTTTATACAAAAGATGAAAAACCATTATCTATTCAATTATTCGGTGGTGACAAAGAAAGTATGGTTAAAGCCACTCATATTCTTTGTGATAATTATGATTTCGATATTCTTGATTTAAATATGGGATGCCCTGTATTAAAAGTGGTTAAAGGTAATTCTGGTTCATCTTGGTTAAAAGAAGATAGACAAGAAGAATTATATGATACTGTTAAAGCAATAGTTGAAGCATCAACTAAACCAGTTACAGTTAAAATTAGAATTGGTTGGGATGAATCTTCTATCACTGCTATAGAAACTTGCAAGATTCTCGAAAAAGCTGGTGTTAGTTTAATTGCTGTACATGGTAGAACTCGTTCTCAATTTTATAGCGGGTCAACAAATTATGAAATTATTAAAAAATGTAAAGAAAGTGTTAATATCCCAGTTATTGCTAATGGTGATATTAATTCAGTTGATGATGCGATAAGAGTCCTTGAATACACAGGATGTGATGGAATTATGATTGGAAGAGGTGCTTTAGGTAATCCAAATCTAATTAGACAATTAGTTACATATTTCAAAACTGGAGAAAGAGTTGGGGAATCAACTTTAAATGAACAAGTCGAATATTGTAAAAAACACTATAACTATTTAATGGAATTAAAAGGTGAATTTAGAGCAACTGCAGAGATGCGTGGACTTGCTTCACACTATTTTAAAGGCTTTGAAGGCGCTAAAGCATATCGTGGAAGATTATCTCAATGTAAGTCAAAAAATGACTTTATGAGTGTAATGGAAGAGATTATTGCGCAAAACAAGTAGTTTAGTTTGATTATATTTATATTTTTAGTTAAAATATAAGCGACTCAAGAAAGTAAAGGAGTAAATTATGGAAGAAAAGTTAAATGACCAAGAACTTGCTAGAAGAGCAAAGATCGAAAAATTAAAAGAATTAGGAATCGATCCATTCGGACAAGCTTACGACAGAACACACTACTCAACTGATGTACAAAAAGTAGTAGCAGACTTCTTAAAAGAAAAAGGTATTGAATCAATTAATACTGAAGACAAATCAGAAGAACACAAAGCATTTATGAATCAATTACATGAAGAATTAGATTCACGTAATGTTAATGTTTCTATCGCTGGTAGAATTATGTTTATCCGTAAAATGGGTAAAGCATCATTCTTCTCATTACAAGATGTTAAAGGTAAACAACAAGTTTATATTTCAATCAATGATGTAGGTGAAGATACATATAATTTATTTAAGATGGCAGATATCGGCGATATCGTCGGTGTTAAGGGTAAAGTTATGATTACTCAAACAGGTGCTGCTACAGTTAAATGTTTCGAATATACTCACTTAACAAAATCTTTAAGACCATTACCAGAAAAGTTCCATGGCTTAACAGATAAAGAAGAAAGATATAGAAGAAGATACGTCGACTTAATTATGAATGAAGACGCTAAGAGAGTTGCTCTTTTAAGACCAAGAATCATTCGTTCAATGCAGGCATACTTTGATGAACAAGGATTTACTGAAGTTGAAACTCCTGTATTACAATCAATCCAGGGTGGTGCAACAGCTAGACCATTCATTACTCATCACAACGCATTAGATAAAGATTTCTATTTACGTATTGCTACAGAATTACCTTTAAAGAGATTAATCGTCGGTGGACTTGAAAAAGTTTATGAATTCGGTAGATTATTCAGAAATGAAGGTATGGACTTAACACATAACCCAGAATTCACAACTGTTGAATTATATGAAGCTTATGGTGATTTATCATCAATGATGAAATTAACAGAAGGCGTCATTAGAAATGCAGCAGATAAGGTTATTGGTAAAGAACAATTCATTAACATCTTTAATCCAGAAGGAGAAAAGATTGATATTTCAAAACCATTCAGAGTTGTTACTATGTGCGATATGATTAAAGAAGTTAAGGGTATTGACTTCAAGAACAACAATTACACATTAGAAGAAGCAAAAGAACTTGCTAAAGCTAATGGAATTGAAGTTGAACCTCACTTTACAGTAGGTCATATCATTGACGCATTCTTCGAAACATTCTGTGAAGAAAAATTAATTCAACCAACATTCTTATGTGGTCACCCAGTAGAAATTTCTCCATTAACAAAGAAAGATCCTAATGACCCTAGATTCGTTCAAAGATTTGAATTATACATTGGTGGACATGAATTTGCTAATGCATATACTGAATTAAACGACCCTCTTGATCAAAGAGAAAGATTCCAAGAACAACTTAAAGAAAGAGAAGCTGGTAATGATGAAGCTAACGAAATCGACTTTGATTTCTTAGAAGCTCTCGATTACGGTATGGCTCCAACTGGCGGCGTTGGTATTGGTATTGATAGACTTGTCATGTTCTTAACAGAACAAACATCTATTAGAGAAGTTATTCTCTTCCCACAAATGAAGAACAGAGATTCACAAAACTAATAAAACAATAAAAGCTTCCGTTTGGAAGCTTTTTTAATACTTTAATTATAAGTTTTTTCGTAAAAACTTGTGTTTTTTAATTAGATATCAAAACATTTCTTGAGCATATCTCTAAGAACAAACGCTAATTCTTTAGTAGATAAATCATAATTAGCATTAATCCATTTAACTATGATTGAGTATGCTCCACTCATATAGAATGTACCACAATAAATTAATTGAGT
Organism: Caryophanales bacterium UBA3210; assembly: GCA_002363635.1. Lineage (GTDB taxonomy): Bacteria > Bacillota_I > Bacilli_A > RFN20 > CAG-449 > UBA3210. Next base: position 7,040 of record DEWM01000030.1, read on the forward strand.
GATATTTGATGTAGGTATAGAAACCTTTTCACTTAAGATTGTTTTGATTAATGTTGCTTGACCTACTTTTGATATTAACTTTTCTGAAAATGATGGGTCTGCTTGTAACCCTAGTAAGACTTTAAATCTTTCGTGATTGTCTTTAACCTCTATTAAAAAATGATCAATGTAATCAATGATATTATCTGATGGAATATCTAATGAAAATGAATTGATAATTAAATCAATTGTTTCTTCTTCGATAACTGATAATAATTCGACAGGATCTTTATAATAAACATAAAAAGTAGATCTATTTACTTCTGCTTTTTCACATATTTTTTTAACTGTAATTGAATTGAAACTTTCTTTAAGTAATAAATCTATTAACGCATTTTTTATTAATGATTTAGTATGTTGAGAACGTTTATTTTCTAATGTCATAAATAAAATCTCCCTCTATGTTTCTATATTACAAAGACTTTGAAAAAAATAAAACTAAAAAGTTATTTAGAATGTTGACATTAATTGAAATGGGACTACAATAATATATGAATTAGCACTCGAAACAGCTGAGTGCTAAAGGGAGGCTTATAATGTCAGACAAAGTAGAAACAAAAGAATTTAAAACCGAATCTAAGAGATTACTCGATTTAATGATTCACTCTATTTATAGTAACAAAGAGATATTTTTAAGAGAATTGATCTCTAATGCAAGTGATGCTAATGATAAATACCATTATTTATCTTTAACTAATGATAAGCTTGATAAAACAAAAGAATTATCAATTAGAATTACACCAGATAAGAAGAACCGTACTTTAACTATTGAAGATACTGGTATTGGTATGACTTATGAAGAAATCAATAAGAACTTAGGTACTATTGCTTCATCAGGCTCTGCAGAATTCATTAAGAAATTGGAAGAAGCTGAAAAGTCAAAAAATGATGAAAGCATTGATATCATTGGCCAGTTTGGTGTTGGTTTCTATTCAGCATTTATGGTTGCAAAGAAAGTTGAAGTCGAAACTAAATCACCTTTCTCAGATAAAGCATATAGATTCTCATCTGAAGGAGAAGATTCATATACAGTTGAAGAAATTGAAAAAGAAGATAATGGTTCAAAAGTTATTGTTTATTTAAGAGACGATACTGAAGAAGAACATTATTCATCATATTTAGAAACTTATGAAATTGAAGGCTTAGTAAAGAAATATTCTGATTACGTTAGATATCCTATTAAGATGTTAATTACTAAGACTGTTCCTGACCGTGATGATAAAGGAGAAATAATTAAAGATAAAACTCATGAAGAAATCGAAGATAGAGTTCTTAATTCAATGATCCCTTTATGGAAGAGAAATAAGAAAGATGTTACTGAGGAACAATTAAATGATTTCTATAAGAAGAAATATTATGCTTCTGAAGATCCATTCGTTTCATCATTTGTTAGTGTTGAAGGTGATATTTCTTATAACGCATTATTATTTATTCCACGTAAAGCACCTTATGACCTTTATTCAGATAAGTTTGAAAAAGGATTACAGTTATATACTAAAGGCGTCTTCATCATGGATAAGTGTAAAGACTTACTTCCAGATTATTTAAGATTTGTTAAAGGCTTAGTAGATAGCTCTGATCTTTCATTGAACATTTCTCGTGAAATCTTACAAGAAAGCCCAGATTTAAAGAAGATTTCTAATAACATTGAAAAGAAGATTATCAAAGAATTAGAAGCAATGAAAAAGAATGACTTTGCAAAGTACAAAGAATTCTTTGAAACTTATGGCCAATTCTTAAAGTGGGGCATTTATGATAATTATGGTATGAAGAAAGATCTTCTTCAGGATTTATTAATCTATAAATCATCTAACCATGATGACTACATTACGTTAAGACAGTACTTTGAAGAAAAGAAGGCTGATCAAAAGACTATTTATTACGCTACAGGTGCATCTAAAGAAGCTATTATGAACTTACCTCAAATGGATGCGATGAAGAAGAATGAATTCGATGTATTAATCTTAACTGATAATATTGATGAATTTGCACTTCAAATGATTAATAAATATGAAGATATGGACTTTAAGCCAATTACTGCTGCAGATTTAGATGTCTCCTCAGCAGAAGATAAGAAGAAAGTCGAAGATTTAAAGAAAGAACAAGAACCACTTCTTAATAAACTCAAAGAAGTTTTAAAAGATAAAGTTGAAGATGTTAGATTCTCAACTAGACTTGTCGATTCCCCAGTATGTCTTGCTTCTAGTGAAGGTATGTCATTTGGAATGGAAAAAGCAATCAATGAATTACCTAACCAGGAAAAGGTTAAGACAGGTAGAATTCTTGAATTAAACCCAAATCACGATTTATTAAAAGCTATTGAAAAAGTTTATGCTAATAACCCTGATGATATTAATGAATATGCTTCATTATTATTTAACCAGGCATTATTAATCGAAGGCTTACCACTTGAAAATCCATCAGAGTTCTCAAAACAAATGGTTGACTTAATGATTAAATCTGCAAAGTAATTTTCAAAAATATATAAGTTTTTTCGAGAAAAATCGAATTTAAACGACTAAAAAGCTCCTAGCATTATCAGTTTGCTAAGAGCTTTTTTGATATTAATCTTCAAGTAATGTTCTTAATACATCAAACATCATATACATTTCGTTGATGTCAACGTATTCGTAACGGCCATGGCAGTTGTAATCACCATTACCGATGTTTGGACAAGGTAGGCCCATATAAGTAATTGTTGCTCCATCTGTTCCACCTCTAATAGGCTCAGCTTCAGGAGTAATACCTTTTGATTTTTGGAATGCTTCAACGATTCTTCTTACTGCATAATCATCTTTATCGAAGTAGTTTCTCATATTTTTATATGATTCTTTTGCTTCAACTGTGATTTGAGCAGTAGGGTAAATCTTTTCTAATTCCTCTTTAATTGAGTAGAATGATTTGATTTGTTCTTTTGCTAAATTATCATCATGATTTCTAACAATATAATCTAAGTCAGCATTATCAACTTCACCTGATATACCTACTAAATGATTGAAGCCTTCTCTTCCTTTAGTTTTTGCAGGAATTTTATCTTTAGGTAACATATTTGCAAATTCGCTTGCGACCTGAGCAGCATTTACCATAATTCCATATGCTGATCCTGGGTGGATACTTACACCTTTTATATTTACATGAACTGAATAAGCGTTGAAGTTTTCATATGAGATAACGTCCCATTTGCCTCCATCTACTGTGTAAGCAATTTTTGCACCCATTTTTTCAACAGAGAAGTTTTCAGGGCCTCTACCGACTTCTTCATCTGGTGTAAAACAAATTCTAAGTGGAGCGTGTTTTACTTCTTTATGAGTCATGTAAAATTCTGCAAGTGCCATAATAATAGCAACACCTGCTTTATCGTCTCCTCCGAGTAAATGTTCTCCATCAGTAACTAGTAAATCGTGACCTAAATTATAATTTAAACTTGGAAACTGTTTAGGTGATAAAGTGTATTTTGGTGAAAGAACGATATCACTTCCATCGTAATTATTGATTCTTTTTGGCTCAAAATTGCCTCCGATAATTTCCAATGCTGTATCCATGTGTGCAATTAAACCAATAGGATCTTTATTACTTTCTCCGTCAATATGAGCATAGACTAAACATTCATCTGTTAAGTATGCGTTAGTTATTCCCATAGCGTGTAATTCTTCGAGTAATAATCTTGCTAAGTCGAATTGTTTCTTAGTTGATGGTGTAGATGATTCATCTTCTGCACTTTGCGTGTCAATTTTTATATATCTAATGAACTTATCTTCAATTTTCATGTCTAAAACTCCTTTTTTTATAGGATTATTATACTATTTTGAAATACTAAATAGAAACTATGAAAGAAATAATTTTCATAGTTTCACTCAATGTAAAATATTTCATTATTTTCTAAGGTAAAATTAATTGATTATAATGTCTCTAAATGTTAATATTAATGCACAAGCCATTCAAGGCAGCATAATATCGCTCTGAGGTTTGGAATTTGGTCAAGTAGGACTCCTTTTTGTTGTTGTCTAATTCCAAATAATAGTGCTAAAAATGCTTATTTATTGGCCGGATTGTTAAAAATCTAGTCTGAGGAGGAATCAAAATGAAAGTAATTAAAAGAAGTGGCGTAGAAGTAAAATTTGATATTAATAAGATCTACCTTGCTATCATCCATGCTAACCAATCACTAGAAGAAAGTGATCGTATTTCTCAAGATGAAGCGCAGGATATTGCAGAATGTGTCGAATTAAGATGTAAGAAAGTTAAGCATGCTTTAAACGTTGAAGAAATCCAAGACTTAGTCGAAGATGAATTAATGAGAAGAAATCTTTTCGTATTGGCAAGAAAATATATTACTTACCGTTATGAAAGAGCATTAGTACGTAAAGCAAATACTACTGACGCACAGATTTTATCTTTAATTGAATCAAACAATGAAGAAGTAAAGCAAGAAAACTCAAATAAGAACCCTACTATTAACTCTGTTCAAAGAGATTATATGGCAGGTGAAGTTTCAAAAGATATTACTAATAGATTCCTACTTCCTAAAGAAATCGTTGAAGCTCATAAAGAAGGTATTCTTCATTTCCACGATGCAGACTATTTTGCTCAACATATGTATAACTGCTGTTTAGTTAACCTTGAAGATATGCTCCAAAACGGAACAGTTATTTCGGGTACATTAATTGAAAAACCACATTCATTCGCAACAGCATGTAATATTGCAACTCAAATTATCGCTCAAGTTGCTTCTAACCAGTATGGTGGACAATCAATTTCTTTATCACACTTAGCACCATTTGTTCAGGTATCTAGAGAAAAGATTACTAAAGAAGTAAGAGCAGAACTTGAACTTACAGGCGCTTCTATGACTGAAGAACAAATTGCTAAGATTGTTGAAAGAAGATTAAAAGAAGAAGTTAAGAGAGGTGTACAAACAATTCAATATCAGGTTGTTACTTTAATGACAACTAATGGCCAAGCACCTTTCGTTACTGTCTTTATGTATTTAAATGAAGTTAAAGATAAGCAAACAAAAGACGACTTAGCAATGATTATTGAAGAAGTCTTAAAACAAAGATATGAAGGTGTTAAAAACGAAATGGGTGTTTTCATCACTCCAGCTTTCCCTAAACTTATCTATGTTTTAGAAGAAGATAATATTAGAGAAGGAACTCCTTACTTTGAATTAACAAGACTTGCAGCAAAATGTACTGCAAAGAGAATGGTTCCTGACTATATCTCCGAAAAGAAGATGCTTGAATATAAGATTGATGAAAATGGTGAAGGCGAATGTTATCCATGTATGGGTTGCCGTTCATTCTTAACTCCAGATAGAACAATCCATTTAGGCAACTTAGCAGAAGCTAAAAACTATGTTCCTGGAAAAGCAAAATATTATGGTAGATTCAACCAAGGTGTTGTTACAGTTAACTTAATTGATATTGCATGTTCTTCACATAAAGATATGAAGAAGTTCTGGGAAATCTTTGATGAACGTATGGAATTATGCCATAGAGCATTACAGTGCAGACATAAGAGATTACTTGGTACAACTTCAGATGCTGCTCCAATTTTATGGCAGTATGGTGCAATTGCTAGACTCAAAAAAGGTGAAAAGATTGATAGATTATTATTCGATGGATATTCAACTATATCACTTGGTTATGCTGGCTTATGGGAAACTGTATACTACATGACAGGTAAGAAGATGACTACACCAGAAGGTACAGAATTTGGCCTTGAAGTCATGAATAAATTAAATGAATACACAAAGAAGTGGAAAGAAGCTGAAAATATTGATTATTCAATTTACGGCACACCACTCGAATCAACAACATATAAGTTCGCAAAATGCTTACAAAAGAGATTTGGAATTATTCCAGGTGTTACTGATAAGATGTATATTACTAACTCATATCACGTTAAGGTCACAGAAGAAATCAACGCTTTTGATAAATTAGCATTTGAATCCAAATTCCAAAAATTATCTCCAGGTGGCGCTATTTCATATGTTGAAGTTCCTAATATGAACGATAATATTGATGCTGTAGTTAAAGTTATGCAGTTTATCTACGATAACATTATGTACGCTGAATTAAATACAAAATCAGATTATTGCCAATGCTGTGGATATACAGGTGAAATCTTAATTGTTAAAGATGAAGATGGCAAACTTGTTTGGGAATGCCCAAAGTGTGGAAATAGAGATCAAACAAAGTTAAATGTAGCACGTAGAACATGTGGTTACATTGGTACTCAATTCTGGAACCAAGGTAGAACTGAAGAAATTAAAGAGAGAGTTCTTCACTTATAATGAAATACGCAAATATTAAAAATTACGATATTGCTGATGGACTTGGTGTTAGAGTAAGCTTATTTGTTTCTGGTTGTCATTTCCATTGTAAAGGTTGCTTTAATGAGATTGCGTGGCCATTTGATTACGGAAAAGATTTTACCGTTGAGACTATTAATTATATTCTTGAATTAATGGATAAGGATTATATTGATGGCCTTACTCTTCTTGGCGGTGAACCTTTTGAAAAAGCAAACCAAAGAGAAGAAATTAAATTACTTCGTGCGGTAAAAGAACGTTTTCCTAAGAAAAATATTTGGGCATATTCTGGATATTTATTTAATGATATTAAAGATGCAGATGGTGAAGCACATTGCGAAGTAAGCGATGAATTCATTTCTTACATTGATGTATTAGTAGATGGACAATTTAAAATTGAATTAAAAGATATTTCCTTAAAGTTTAGAGGTTCTTCGAATCAAAGAATTATTGATGTCAAGAAAACTTTAGCATCAGGAAAAGTAACTTTAATTAGTGAATTAATGGATTAAAATGAGTCTTCCTTCGGGAAGACTTTTTTTTAAGTATGTCGTGCGTGTTATAAATTTATCGTGAAAATAATTGACTGCGTAAAATTTTGGACAATGTATTTTAATAATTATGGTAGAATATTATTAAGTTTATGAGGAGGAGACTATTATGAGAGAAATTAAATGCCCACATTGTAATACTGTTTTTACTGTTGATGAATCGGATTATGAAGAAATTAAATCACAGATTAAACAACATGAAATTGATGAACAAGTTAAAATTCAATTAGAAACTTTTAATTTGAAAAAGCAATCGGAAATTGATGCTTTAAATAGTAAAAAAGAAAAAGAAGTTGATAATATTAAAATCGATTTTATTAATCAAATTAACGAATTAAAATCTAAAATTGAATCTTTAAAAGCTGATAACATTAATAAAGATTTAATTAAAGAAAATGAGATTAATAATGCTATAAAAGATAAAGATCAAGAAATTGCTGAACTTAAATCTAAACTCCTTAATCAAGAAATTCAAAACAAGGCAAATACTGATAAGATTCTTAGTGAAAAAGATATCGAACTTAATAAATTAAAAGCTGAACTTACTATTAAAGATGATCAAATTGAACTTAATAAAAAGAATTTAAAAGAGAAATATGATGCTCTTTTAAAAGAAAAAGATACTCAAATTGACTACTATAAGGACCTAAAGACAAAGATGTCCACAAAATTAGTGGGAGAGACTTTAGAACAGCATTGTCAAATTGAATTTGATAAAGTTAGAGCTTATACTTACCCAAATGCATATTTTGAAAAAGATAATGATTCAAAAACAGGATCTAAGGGTGATTTTATTTTTAGAGATTATGATTCTAATGGTACTGAAATTGTCTCCATTATGTTTGAAATGAAAAATGAAATGGATACAACTGCTACTAAACATAAGAATGAAGACTTCTTTAAAGAACTTGATAAAGATAGACAAGAAAAGAATTGTGAATACGCAGTTTTAGTTTCAATGCTTGAAGCAGATTCTGAATATTATAATTCTGGCATAGTCGATGTTTCATATAGATATAAGAAGATGTTTGTAGTTAGACCTCAAAATTTTATGGCAATCATTGGATTACTTAAAAACGCTAATTTATCTTCGCTTGAATATAAACATGAACTTGCTTTAGTTAAATCTCAAAATGTAGATATCACTAACTTTGAAGATAATTTACATGAGTTCCAAGATAAATTCCAAAAGAATTTCTTAGCAGCTTCTAATAAATTTAATACTGCTATTGAAGAAATTGATAAAACAATTTCACATTTACAAAAGACTAAAGAAGCATTAATTAGTTCAGAAAACCAATTACGCTTAGCAAATGATAAAGCTCAGGATGTTACTATTAAGAAATTAACTAGAAACAATCCTACAATGAAGGCTAAGTTTGATGAATTAAAAAAATGAATTAAAAAACAATAATTAGACTAGGTTGTACCTAGTCTTTTTGCTATAATCAATCAGGAGAGATTATGGTTATTGGGCTTAGAAAAGAAATTACTTCAGCTGACGAGAGTGCATTAAGCAATAAATATTTATGTAATGAAAAAGGTAAGTATATTGGTGTAGTTCATGGCAAGAGATTTTCAAAAATTCTTGGCATTAAGTATAATGGAGACATTTTTTATTTTTTTATTAATAGTTTATATAATGTAGTCAATTTCGGTTGGCATGAGGCTTATTCTTATGCTTTAAAAAGATTTACTTTCTTGGATGAAGATAATATCTTTATTGCTTTAGCCTACGTTAATAAATTAATGGAAAGTTTAGGCGGAGTTAAGATAACCTCTGCTGATGATTTAAGATATTCTGCAAACGAAATTAGAACAGTAGTTTATAACTATTTATTTAATAAAGAACAAGCAGATATTAGTTATATAAATGACGATGATTATGGTTTAAAAATTAATAAGCCAATGCTTTTTAGATGTGAAAGTTTAGCGGTTAGATATATTAAAAATATATGTTCAGATAAATATACATTCAAACGTACTTTTAAAGATAAATCTCCAAATTTTGAAGGTGATTCAATATGTTTTGAAATCTATAAAAGTGATGTTTTAGTAACAAAAATTTATGTTAACTGTTACTATCCAGAAGATCATGAAAAAGATGTCTTGTTCTTTTTAAGTACAGAAAAAACTAAGCCCGCTAAAAAGAAGATGACTACTTCGGTAGAAATTCATAACGAAGTAAAAATTCCTTCATATAGTTTAGAAGAAGGATTAACAAACCAAGAAAACTATGGTAAAGCAATGTTAAAAATAATTGATCCATCTACTAAAGATGAAGGAACTAAATTACTTCTCTTATTAGAAGAAAATAAATTTTATGAAGCTTCACTTGCTTTGGGTATGTATAGTTCTTCTAGTAGAGATGAAGTTAAAAAGCACTTTGAAAATGCCGCAAAAAGCGGAAGTTCTGAAAGCTTATGGAGATATTCTTTGTTACTTGAAGAACCATCAGTTCCTAATTTAAGTTTTAATAATGATGTCATATGGGAAGAATCAGTTTATGAAGCTGCTACTAAAGGATGTAGAATTGCAATGCAAACGATTGCAAGCATGTTAGATAGAGCAGGTAGATATGTTGAATCATTTTATTGGTATAAAATGTGTGAATTATATGGTTCTACAAACGATCATGAATTTTCTATTAAAGAATTTCAAAACTGGGTGCTAGATGGTTCCCCTGATATTTACGTTCATTATTTTGATGATTTTGATGAAGAAAAATTTGCAGTCACTCTATCTTTATTAAAAACGATGGAAAG
>DEWM01000093.1 GCA_002363635.1 Caryophanales bacterium UBA3210
CAAAGATAGAACAGCTTGTTAAAGGTAAACTTAACAATGTTAATAATAGTAATATTTTATTCTTTTTCATAACATTTCCCCCGTGAATGTTTAAGTGCCTTTTAAATAATAACTATTTTTTTTAATTTTTACAATTGTCAAAAAAACAATGCTTTTTTTACATGCAAATATAATTTATATTCTTTTCTTGGAATATAGATTTATTTATAATCTATGTGAGAGATTATTATGGTAACTATTAAAAAACTTTATAAAATTGGTCCTGGTCCTTCTTCGTCACATACAATGGGACCTAAAAATGCAGTTGAATATATTTTAAATAAATATCCTTCTGCTAAAAATATTAAGATGACATTTTTTGGCTCTTTAGCTTTAACTGGCAAAGGACATTTATCTGATTATATTGCAGATAAAACTTTTGGGGATGTTAAACACACAATTGAATTTGATTATACAACTCGTAAAAAACATCCAAACACAATGACATTTGATATTGAACAAGATGATAAGGTCTATCATGAGACTATTATTTCAGTAGGTGGTGGGTTTATTAAAATTGTCGGTGAAAAGAAGTTAGTAGAAAAAGATGTTTATCCATTTAAGAAATTTAAAGATATAAAAGCTTATTGTGCTGAAAATAATTGCTCATTAGTAGATATGATTAAAACATTCGAAGGTGAAGATATTTATGAATACGCAGAAATCATTTATAAACAAATGATGAAATCTATTGAAAATGGTTTATCTACTGATGGGGTTTTACCGGGAAAACTTAAGGTAAAAAGAAAAGCAAAAGATATCTTTAATGGTATTGAAAAAGACGCGAATGACTTAGAAAGTCAAAGAAAACGTATCTTTGCATATGCCTTTGCTGTAGCAGAAGAAAATGCTTCTGGCGGAGATGTGGTTACTGCACCTACTTGTGGTAGCGCTGGAGTTCTTCCTGCATTAGTTAAATTTGCAGAAGATGAAGGCTATTCGCATCAAAAGATTTTAGATGGCTTACTAGTAGCAGGATTAATTGGTGTATTAGTTAAACAAAATGGCTCTATCAGTGGAGCAGAAGCTGGTTGCCAAGCAGAAATTGGAACAGCATCTTCAATGGGTGGAGCATTCTTATCCGAAGTTGATTCATTATGCATTGAAAGAATTGAAAGATCTGCAGAAATTGCAATGGAACATTCTTTAGGTATGACATGTGATCCAATTGGTGGATATGTTCAAATTCCTTGTATTGAAAGATGTGCAATGGGTGCAATGCGTGCTTTAGAAAGCTATACATTAAGTAAATTACTTGATAATACAAGTAGCAAAATTTCTCTTGATACAGTTATTTGTACTATGCTTAAGACAGGTAAAGATTTAACCTATAAGTATAGAGAGACTGCTGAAGGTGGTCTTGCTAAAACGTATTTTGAAGGAGAGTAGAATATGGGAGAAACTATTGATTCAAAATTTTTACAAGTTCTCATCGAGCATAAAAAAAAGTACCCTCTTATGCAGATTGAAGACTTTGTTAAACTGATTTATCAAAGTGAATTTGGTTTAACAAATTATCAGGAAAAATCTCCTTCATTCAATATGCTTAGCTTTGAAATGATGAGAGAATCAAAATTTAGGTCTCAACCATTTGAAGATATTGGAAACAATATGGTTAGAGTTTATTTAAATCATCCATACGTAAGCTTACCTAATTTATATATGGCAGTTAAAAAGACTATTTTCAAAACTTCAGGTGATGATTTTGAATTTAGAAACAAATTAAGCTATTTAACTACATATTTTAAAGAATTAGGCATTAACGAAGATGAAATGAAAAAATATATTGAAAAAATCGAAAAAGAAGGTACAATGAATATCTCGCATAGCGATATATATATTAAAAACTACAACACTCAATATAGAGTAGTTTCTAAAGAATTTTTAAAGGAGGTATACGAGTAGTATGAACATTTGGAAAGATATTGATAAAGATAGAGTTACAAAAGATAAATTTATTGCATGTATTGAAATTTCAAAAGGTAGCAAGATGAAATATGAACTTGATAAGCCAACAGGAAGATTAATTCTTGATAGAGTTCTTTATACATCTACTCACTACCCACAGAACTATGGTTTTATCCCACATACATATGCTGGTGATAATGACCCATTAGATGTTCTTGTATTATGCCAAGAACCAATTCAGCCATTATGCTTAGTAAAATGTTACCCAATCGGTGTCGTATTAATGGTTGACCAGGGTTTACCAGATGAAAAGATTATTGCAGTATGTAATGATGATCCATCATTAAATGTTTACAGTGATATTTGGCAATTACCACCTCATATCATCGATGAAATTAAACATTTCTTCACAGTCTATAAACAACTTGAAGGTAAAGCAACAGCAGTTACAAACATCTTAGGTAGAAAAGACGCAGAAAGAATTATCGAAAAATCAATCGAATCTTTTGATAATAAATTCGGAAAATAAGATTTAGAGCAATGCAAATACAGCATTGCTCTTTTTGATAATTGTAAAAATTAAAAAAAATAGTTATTATTTATATAAAATATAAATATTCACGGGGGAATGTTATGAAAAAAAATAAAATATTACTATTATTAACATTGTTAAGTTTGCCTTTAACAAGCTGTTCTATCTTTGAACAAAGTTCTAATTCTATTAATGAGACTACTTCAAGTGAAGTAGATTCATCTTCAAGTGAAGCAACTATAAAAGAAAAACGTTCTATTAAGAATCCTAATTTTGATACTAGAATAATTCCTTCTATTGATGATGTAACTTATGAAGATTTATTTAATTTGGGTAATACAGTTAGTATTAGCATTGATATCTCTAAGACAGAATTGGATAAACTTGCAAGCGATGAAAATACTGGATATAAAACAGAAGTTTATAGACGTGCAGATAGAGTTACTATCTCTTTAGTTAATAACGGCCAAAAATTTACTTGGTCTTTTGATAATGTAGGTATTAGACAAAAAGGAAATACATCTAGAAATGATATATATAACGATAAAGGTCATTTAAACTATAACCATTTTAAATTATCTTTTGATGAAACCTTTACAGATCCTGAATTATATGATGCAGATTATATTGCAACATATGGAAATTTAGAATATGCAGATAGGGATTTTTTAGGAATCTCAGGATATGATGTAAAGTGGAATAAATGCCTAGATGCTTCATATTTAAGAGAAATCTATTCTTCTTATTTATATAGGGCATCAGGAGTTATCGCACAACATATTGGTTTAACTACAATGAAAATTAACCAAGAAGATGGATATGTTAATGATTTTGGGCTATGTACATTATTTGAAAGTGCAAGTAAATCATTAATTAAAAGATCATTAAAAGATGAAGGTGGCTTCATCAATATGCCTACTTGGAAACAAGAAAACAAAGGTACATATGGAGTACCTGATGCTAAATATGGAGATTATTATAAAGCTTCTTGGGGTGTTGGAGAAGGTGCTTCTAATTCAGGAGCGGATATGACTTTAAACTCCATTGCTGGTAGCAGAATTGGTATAAAAAATAATTCTGGAACTTATATTCCTACTTATGAAAGAAAGACTAATACTGATGCTACATATAATGATGATTTATTAAGAACTGCGATTACTTTATTTAATAAAGGAACATATAACGATATTTCTAATGTTGTAGATTTAGAATATTTAGCGGTAGAAGAAGCAGTATCTTATTTTGTTGGAAATCCAGATTCTCTTAGAAATAATTACAACAATTATCAATTCTATTTCCGTAGAACTGATGGCAAGATGGTTATTATTCCTATTGATAATGACCGTTCTTGGGGAATTACTAATGGATATAATCCACGTGGTAATGGTTTAAAAGATATTGGACCTTACGATGACAAAGATTCTTCAAATAATAAATTACGTAATCCTTTATTAACTAAGACAATCTTAACTAATGGTACTGAATGTAATAGCTTATATACTGAATTTATCAAAACTA
>DEWM01000078.1 GCA_002363635.1 Caryophanales bacterium UBA3210
AAACTAATATGCCTATATTATTTTTCACTGGAGGTATAATGCTCGTTTATACAAAGCCCCAGCTGGCCATACAGAAATATCATTCTACTAAATTAATTTTATTAAGTGAGAACTTAAATGGACAAGAACATACAATTTTAGGTAATAATTTCAGGTTCCATACTAAGATGTTTAAATCTACAGATCAAATTGAATTTTTCATGAGTAATAATCCTATAGGAAGAACGTTAAATTATCCTTTAAGTTTAGAGATAAATACTTGTAGTTCAAGTAATAATAAGTATTATTACATATTGAATTATAACAGATTAGAAAATGATGTTGTATTATATTTAGATTTGATTTATGGAATAATGCAAAAAGCTCGTGTAGCTAGAAAAATAACTTCAAATCATTGGAATGAATTAATAGAAAAAAATATGGAAGATATAGAAGATTATCAAATTACATTAGGTAATAATACCCAGCATATAGATGTAGTCGAAATAGAATGTAAAACTCCTCTTTTAGCAAATGCATATTATAATACACCCAATGAAGAATATTCAGAATTAGATAAGGGTAATATAGCCATTAAAACTATTCCTGGAAAGCAAAGTGTTACTATAGGGGTAAATCCGTTTTTATCAGGTGGGCAATTTGTCACAATATCTTTATATAATTCTCATGGAGGTGCTGATTGTACTATTAATTATGGAAAAAATTCAACAGAGAGATTGATAGGAAATACTATGAAACTAACCTTGTTAGTAGTTAATCCTGGAAGTATATCAATAATTAATAATAGTCCTTTTCCAACAAGAGTCATTGTGAAATTAGGATATGATGTAGAAAGTACTTGGAAAGAAGAAGTAACAAAATATAAGGGAGGGTTATACTCAAAAGGAAATAAATATGTATATAAATTCCCTTCTAAAGCAGATAAATTGAATTTTACTAGTATTGATGTTTTGGTTAAACCTTTAAAGAAAGATACCGAGCCAGTAGCTGCCAATATTAAATTCTGTTATAGTAGTAGTTTAGGAATGGCAATTGATGCCTCCCAAGAAAATTGTTTCAGAACAGGGGCCAATATTCCTTACACTTTGCATTTTGTAAATCCTTTAGTTGCCCCAAAGATTTATAATTTATTAATAGATACTTACTATGTGACATTTAGTCCATTTGATTATTCTAAATATATATCTTTAGAAATTACTGAAAATAAATATGATGTTGAAAAAAGAGGATTAGAAGGTGCACATTCTTTTGTAACTTTGGGAAAAGAGCAAAATAAGAATGGTATTATATTATCAATTCCTTCTCAAAGTTATTGTAATAAAATATTTGTTCAATTACAAGCTTGCGTTGCAAAAGATGATAATATAACATATTCAAATATAAATGCTTTTTCAAGAGAAGAAATAAATCGTGGTGTCATAAAAAAAAGTTCAAAATTATTTTATTATACATTAGATAATAATAAAATGGAGACTGAAATAGATTTCTTTGGAACTGTAGATGATAAAGTTTTTGTGAAACATATGGGAATTACTGATACTACATTAGAAATGGAAGAATATTCTGCAACTTGGGTCGAAAATAAGAATTCTGTAAGTATAATAAAACCAATAAAGAACAGTGAAGCTTTCAGTATAACAGTTTTAATAGGAAAAAAAGGGCATTTTAATAGCTATACTTTATGTACTTTTGCTGAAATCACACCTGATAAATATAGTACTTTAGGTGATTATGTAGCTACTTTTACTTCAGTTACAAGTGATATAGCAACTCATTTTATTGATTTTAGTATAGTCCATGGATATTCTTATGGAACAGAATTTGATTTATTAGTTTATGCTG
Source organism: Caryophanales bacterium UBA3210 (assembly GCA_002363635.1). GTDB lineage: Bacteria > Bacillota_I > Bacilli_A > RFN20 > CAG-449 > UBA3210. The sequence continues at coordinate 1,843 of DEWM01000078.1, forward strand.
TTCAAATAAATAAAATGAAAGTTGAAGTTTTATATAATGTTATCTCAGGAAAAGTAGGAAAAATTGAAGGTATTGATGAAATTAATGGTATTATTCCTAATAAAAAAGATTTTGTGACTCATTTATTCTTAAAAAATACTACAAGTAATAATTACCTATATTATAATTTCAAATCACAGCCAACCGGTGATATAGCAAGTTTGAAAATATTCTCAACTCAACAAGAAGGCATGACCGTATCAAAAATTTGTTGTACTTTAGTAAAACCGAGTGCTACTTCAGAAGAAATGGTTCAGGCAGTAAATGAAGCTGAAAGAACTTTCAATAATTTATGTGAAGGTGAAACATTTAAAGATGATAATGGATTCGATGCTTTAATAAATTTGAAAAATTATACAAAAGGTACCACTAAATTAGTCATACTTGTTAAATATGGAATGGCAGAAGGAGAAGAAGATTACAAGAATGGAAATGCCAATGAAGTTATGATGAATATTACTTTAAGAACTACAGGGTTTAAAGTAACTAAAGATGGTCCATTTAATGAAGATGAAGAACTTACTTTAGTTCCTTATGTATTTGACTTAAAAGAAATAAGAGAAATGGAAAAGGAAAATTATCATTCTAAAGTACTTATATATTCAAGTACTAGAGAAATGGATATGTACTATTTACAAAATGGTTCTCCAACTAAATTGTTTTCTGGTAATATAATGATGGTATATACAAATGAAGATGTAATAAAAGAAAAATATAATGGAGCATCGACAATGATATTAATAACAGATTCTTTATCAATAAAAAAACCTCAACCATTCGGAGAAAAATTCAAATTCAGAGTATCGTTCTATGATTCAAAAAAATCAATTCAATATTATGTAAGTGCAAATCCTATTGGAAGACCGTTAAATAATCCAACCAGTATAGAAATGTTAAGTTGTGAGCAACCTTATTATTATATATTAAATTATCATTACACCGAAAGAGATAGAATGCTACATATTGATACAATTTTCGGAGAAATTAATTCTACTAAATTTGCCGATCAATTAATCGCATTAGATTGGGATTCTTTCGTTTCTGAAATGAGTGAATTTAAAGGAAGTGAACTACTTATAAAAGGACAAGATAAATATCACATTGATGTATTCGAAGTAAAATGTAACACACCTTTATTGATTAATGTTTATTACACTGATGAATCAAATCCACACAAGACCAATTTACAACAGGGTGATGTATCTATATTAACCTTACATCCAAATGCCGG
>DEWM01000005.1:0-23392 GCA_002363635.1 Caryophanales bacterium UBA3210
AAAGGCGCTTGGGTAAGTAAAGATTCTTCAGGTAAGAAAAATGGCGGTGAAAAAATCGCATCCGCAACATATAAAACAGATGCAAGTAAACAAATTACTTGGGTCGAATCTCATGATGATTTCACCTCATCAGATTCTCACTTAAGTGAAAATAGAACTAATGCAATGTGGAGTGTTATTGCAGGTCGTAAAGACTTAGGTGGATTATACTTAGGTCGCCCTAATGATAGTTATTCAGTAGGTGTAATTGGTTCATACGCTTTTGATACTCCTGTAGTTAGAGTTGCAAACTCTTTCCACAACAGATTTGTTGGCTCTAAGGAATATCAATCTGGTGAAGGAGCACTTTACGTTAACGAAAGAATTAATGATAAAGACCAAGGTGCTCTTGTCTTAAATGTTGATAAAATTGATTCAACACAAGAAATCACTGTAAAGTTACCTCATTTAGATGATGGTAATTATTACGATGCATTAACAGGTGAAAAAGTAGTTGTCTATAATCATTCTGCAAAGATTAAATTTGATAAAGTTGGAGTTTCTTTCTTAACTAGAAAGAATGCTAAAGTTATCCCTTCTTATACTGTTTCTAAGAGAAGTGGTTCATTTGCATCTGATTTAGAAATTACAGTTACAGCTTCAAATTATGAAACTGCAACATATTCATTTAATGATGAAACTACAACTAAAGAATTAAGCTCATCTACAAAGATTTCATTAAAAGATCATGTTAAAGATGGAAAGGTTGTTTTAAATATTTCATTAAAGAATGGTGATTATGAAATTAAACGTTCATTCACTTATTCTAAAGTTGAACTATTACCAGGCGGATTTAATGTAATTAATATGAATCCAAAATACTTAACTGATTACGAACTCTATATGTGGAGTTGGGGTAATGACAATAAAGGTAAATGGAGTAAAGACTATACTGTTACAGATAATGGAACAATTTTAGTTGATACTACTAACCTTAAAGGATTCTTATTCGGTATCTTTGAAAAAGGATATGAAATTAAAAATGTTAACGCATGGGATAGCGAAGTTAAGAAGCAGACATCAGACATAGTACTAGAAAATGGTTTCTATGATGCTTCTAACTTTTAATAAATAGAGGGAGATTTAAAACTAATATGAAAGCAAAAAAATTATTAACATTAACTTTACTTCCTTTAATGATGCTTACTTCTTGTGGAAATAAGATTGATCCAGAATATGGTCCAGATGAAGAAGTTGCTACTTTAACAGCTCCTTCAAATGTTATCTCTAAATACAAACAGGGTAATGAAGATCATTTATCAAAAGCTGAATCCACTACAAAGTACGTTAGAATTCATTATAGAAGAAAAGACGATACAGAAAATAATAGAGCAGTCTACGAACCATGGAATATTTGGGGATGGGATATGACTAATGGCGGCAATGGTGACGCATATGACTTTACTCATTACGATAATTATGGTGTTTATGTAGACTTAGATTTATCAGTCCTTGGTGGAGGAAAAACAGTTTCTACTGTTGGTTTCATCGTTAGAACTGATAATTGGGCAAAAGACCCTGATGGAGATAGATCAATTGAAGTTAATCCAACTTCTAAAGGTGGTATTCAAGATGTCTATGTCAAATCTAATGATTCAACAATTTTTGACAGCGCAAATAACGCATTAAAATCAACTATCTCTTCAGTTATTATGGAATCATTTACTGAAGCTTCAGTATATTTCAAACCTATCACTAGTGGCTTTAAAGCATATCCAAAAAGACTTGGTGTTAAGGTTAATGATGTTGAATTAACATCTGGCTTCCATATGGGAGAATATGATGAATCAAAAAAGAAAGTTTCAGTTACATTTGATAAGCCAATTGATTTATCAGATAAAGTAGAAATTACATATAAGTTTGACTCAGAATGGGTTGCTTCATCTCCTTTAATGTGCACATCTTATTTTGATACAAACGAATTTAAGACTAATTTCTCATATACAGGAAATGATTTAGGTGCAACTTTTGATAATGTTGTTAGCCCTACAAAGACAACATTTAAAGTTTGGGCTCCTACATCAAAGAGCGTAAAACTTAAAGTCTATAATTCTGGTGATTACGTTAATGATAAAAACGCAACAGAATATGCAATGACTAAAGGTGAGAAGGGTGTTTACCAATATACAGTTAATGAAAACTTAGATGGTAAATACTACACTTATGAAGTTACTAACTCAAAAGGTACAAACGAAGTTGTTGACCCATATGCAAAATCTGCTGGCGTAAACGGTAGACGTGGTATGGTCGTTAACTTCGATAAACTCAATAAAGATATTCCAGGTTGGAACCAAGATCAACGTTCAACAAGATATGGAAATAATAATGTTGATGCTTCTATCTATGAAATGCACGTTAGAGATATGACAATTAACCCTAATTCAGGGGTTGATGCTTCTAAACGTGGCAAATTCTTAGGTATGGCTCAAGAAGGCACAACATATACAGAAAATGGTAAGACAGTTACAACTGGCTTAGACCATATCAAAGAACTTGGCGTTTCACACGTTCAAATTCAACCATTCTATGATTATTCTTCAGTTGATGAATCAAAAGATACTACAAAGATGTCTAACGATAATTATAACTGGGGTTATGATCCACAAAACTACAATGTTCTTGAAGGTTCATATTCAACAAATGCTGAAGATGGATATGCAAGAATTAGAGAATTTAAGCAGATGGTCATGGCAATGCACAATGCTGATATTAATATCAACATGGATGTAGTATATAACCATACTAGTGCATCTGAAAATTCAAATTTCAATTTACTCGTTCCATATTACTACTATAGAACTTATTCATCAGGTAGATTCTATAATGGTTCTGGATGTGGTAATGAAATTGCTTCTGATCGTTTTATGGTCAATAAGTTTATTAGAGAATCTACTAAGTTCTGGACAGAAGAATATCATTTATCTGGCTATAGATTCGACTTAATGGGCTTACTTGATAACCAAACAATGATCGATGTTTATAACGATAATAAAGCTATTGATCCAAACATTATGGTTTATGGTGAACCATGGACTGGCGGATCATCAAAACTTAAACAAGGTACTGATGCATCTAAGTTAACTTCTCAACAAACAGTTCAATCATCATTAGCACAAGATTATTTCTCAGGTAAAAATGTTCTTGTCGGTGCATTTAATGATGTCATTAGAAATGCAGTTAGAGGCGACAATAACCCATCAAAAGGATTTGTTCAGGGATTATATCTTAATGCTAAAGATATCGAAGCTGGTGTACTTGGTACATTTAGTCAATCAGACAATAAGACAAAATCAATTAACCCTAATCAGGTAATTAATTATGTTGCATGTCACGATAACTATACTTTAGCAGACCAAATTAAACTTACTATGAAAGATAGCTATAGAGATTCAGCTTATACTCAAGCAGAATCACTTGTCTTCTTATCTGAAGGCGTTCCATTCTTACAAGAAGGTGAAGAATTCTTAAGATCAAAGATGGCAGGATATGATGAAGCAAATAATAGCTATGAAAAAGTTCATAACTCATATAATGCTGGTGACTATGTTAACAACATGGATTATTCATTAAAGATTACTAATGAAGCAGTTAACGATAAATTCAAAGAATTAATTCAGTTTAGAAAAGATAATGCTGAATTTAGACTTGCAACTAGAGAAGCAATTAATAACGGCGTTAAAGTTGTTGAAGCAAAATCTGGTATTGTCTCATATACAGTTGGCGACTTCTATGTCATCCATACTGCAAAGAATGCTTCATTTGATTTAGGAGATACTTCATACGATATTGTCTTTGCTAATAGTAGAGAAAATTACTCAAAAGGTATTTCTGGTAATTTAGAACTTAACGCAAATGAAACAGTCGTTTTAAAGAAAGCAGCTTAATATGGCAACTAGAGGAAGTTTAAAAACTACTGTCAGTAAAGGGCAATTAATATTTACACTTACAGGATTAGTTTCTAGTATTGTGGTAATTACATTACTTGCAATTTTTGCAGGAACTGATCCATTAGCAATTGTGGCAATGATTTTCTTTGGAATCATTGCCCTCTCTGCTATAGCGTTATTATTTGGCTTATTACTTGATTATTGTTTTATCAAAGATGGTGTTCTATATATGCATTACATCTTTAAATCAAGCAAGATTGCTCTTAAAGATATTGGAACAATCGCACTTAAAGATAATGTTTATACAGTCTACGATAAATCTGAAAATCGTATTGGAACATTCAATGCTACCGCAAATGGGGCGGATAAAATAATTATTGCTATAGATAATGCCGGTGCAAAATTGAAATAATGTTTAATATATGATAATATATTAATAAAATATCTCAAAACTAGGAGGAGGAGAATATGGCTAGTTTGAAATTATCCCATATCTATAAGGTTTATGATAATGGTCATAAGGCAGTCAATGATTTCAACATTGATATTGCTGATAAGGAATTCATTGTCTTCGTCGGGCCTTCAGGATGTGGTAAGTCAACAACATTACGTATGATTGCTGGGCTAGAAACAATCACAGCTGGTGACTTATTTATCGGGGATACATTAGTTAATGATATGGAACCAAAAGACAGAGATATTGCAATGGTCTTCCAGTCATACGCTTTATATCCACACATGACCGTTTATGAAAATATGGCATTCGGTCTTAGAAATAGAAAAATGCCAGAAGATCAAATTAAAGAAAGAGTATTGAAAGCTGCTAAGATGCTTGATATTGAAGAATACTTAGGCAGAAAGCCAAAAGCTATGTCTGGTGGTCAACGTCAGCGTGTTGCTTTAGGTAGAGCTCTTGTCCGTGATCCAAAGGTCTTCTTACTTGATGAACCTTTATCAAACTTAGATGCTAAGTTAAGAGCACAGATGAGAACAGAAATTACAAAGTTACACAAATCATTAGGCACAACATTCATCTATGTTACTCACGATCAAGTCGAAGCTATGACAATGGGTACAAGAATTGTTGTTATGAAACTTGGTTACGTTCAGCAAATTGATACTCCAATGAACTTATACAATGAACCATATAACAAATTCGTTGCAGGTTTCATCGGTTCACCACAAATGAACTTCTTCAATGTTAAACTAACTAGAAAGGCAGACAAAGTTAAAGTTGATTTTGTCAGCGATGAAAATGCATCAATTAATTTACCATATGAAAAACTTGCTAAGATTCATGATAAATACTTACATGGCGATACAGAAGTCATCTTTGGTATTAGACCTGAACATTTAGAAGTAGTTAAGAAAGGTAAAGGCTTAAAAGTAGTAGTTAATGCAGTCGAACATTTAGGTAACGAATGTATTGTCTACGGTAAACTCGGTGATAAAGTCGAAGAATTCTCAATGAAAGATGATGGTAGAGATGTCATCGTTAAAACAATTGAAGGTACACCAGTTGAAGTTGGTGATGTAATTGAAGTTGCACCAAAACAAGACAAAGTACATTTCTTCGATGCACAAACTGAAATTACATTAATGGAAAAGATTCCTTCATTTAATTCAGTTGCTGCAAAGGTTTCTAAGAATAGCTTAGAAGTCTTCGGTGGCAAAGCAAAATTACCAGAAGTATTCGCTAAAGCTCTCGAAGGTAAGACTAATGTCACATTAGAAATTCCACCTTCATCAATTGTAAAAGGAAAAGATTTCACTCTTCCTGTTGAAAAATGTGAAGAAGTTGATGGCAAAGTTTTAGCTTATTTAGTTAACGGTGATTCAATCTTATTCGCTATTGTTGATAAAGTCTTAGAACCAGGCTCAGAATATAGCTTCTCATTATTAAATGAAAAAGTTACTGTTCTTGCTGATGGTGAAGAAGTCTTAAAAGCAACTAGTGATAAAGTTGAATTCCATGGTACATTCTCAAAAACTGAAGTTAAAGAAAAGAGACAAAGAGTATTACACTTCTTCTACAATATCAATGGCAAAGCATTTGAAGCACCAGTTGAAAAAGGTTATAAGATTAACACAATTGATGGAAATGCTTGCTATAAGAATGAATACAAGTATGCAGTTGCTATCGACTCATTAAAGATTGTCGATGGAGATGAAGGATTACTTGGTCAAGTTGAAGAAGTCTTAAAATATGGTGATGTCACATTTGCTAAAGTCAAAGTAGGTTCTGATGAAATCTTAGTAAAAGTTTCAGATGACTTTGCTGCATCAGAAGTAAGAATTAACTTTGCAAGTGAAGATGTTGAAGTTTATTCAACAAACATCGATATGAAGATTTGCTAATAATATGCATGTAAATTATAAAGATAAAGTTATCGACATCGAACCTAACTCAAAACCATATTTTTTAAAACATATAATTTCTGATATGTTTGATGTCATGACTCTATTCTTGTTATTCTTTGTTATCAATTTAGGCTTATTTAAAAGTCCTATTGCAAATACTTATTATTCTCATCAAGCTGAAGCAACAAAAATTATTGATAATTGTCGCTTAGAAACTGGAATGGGATATCAAGAATTTGTAAATGATGAAACTGATATAAGTGGAAAAACTGTTTATACCGATAGTGATGGTAAAGAATATATTGTTGTAATTAATAAAGATGCTACTAGTGAACAAAAGCAAGAATTCGCGACTAAGATGAATTCTTCTCAAGCTTATAAAGATGAAATTTTTGCTAGCAATTTACATCGTTATTTAATTTCAATGTTATCTATTTCTTTAGCTGAACTTCCATTACTACTTATCATTCCTTTAACTAATAAAAAAAGAGCAACTGCCGGACAGCTTCTTACTGGAATTGCTTTATTTAGTAAAGGCAGACAAACTTATGCGAAATGGTATAGTCCATTAATTCGTTATATCTTATATTTCGGTGGGTTTGTAATTTTGTATCCTTGGACAGATATAGTTACTTTCTTAGTTATTCCAGTAATCGATTTAATCATTATGCTAATTAACAAAGATAATAAAACAATTAGAGATTATATGTCGGGAACGATGTTAATCGAAAACAAATCATATAGTTCACTTGAATATAAAGCGAACTTAGATAATAAAACAAAATAATATTTTTTCATTAAATTTAGGGAGGAATATAAAATGAAAAAAAGAAATTTATTCTTAGCAGCTGCTGCAAGTATTGCAACATTAGGCGGACTTGTTAGCTGTGACGACTCTGCAAACAAAATTAGAGTTTGGGTCGGTGAAGAATCAGTTGATTTCTACAGAACAAAAGTAGAAGAATTTAAGAAAGCTAACGCAGATTTTACATACGAAATTGAAGTTAAAGGTATGGATACAGGTGCCGCAGCAGGTACAATTACACAAGACCCTTCTGCAGCAGCAGATATTTACACAGTTGCACATGATAATATCGGTAAATTAGTTGCAGCAAACTGTGCAAAACCATTAATGGATACAGAATTAGTTGAACAAATTAACAAAGATAACCCAGATTCATTCAAATCAGTTATCAAATCATTAGATGCTTCAGGTACAGAAAGAGTTTATGCTGCTCCATATATCTCACAAGCATTATTCTTATACTACAACAAAACTGCAGTTACAGCAGAACAAGCTCAAACATTTGAAGGCTTAAAAGAAGCAGCTGCAGCTGCAGGTACAAAAGCTTGGACAGTTACAGGTGATGATGGTTTTAATAACTCATTCACAGTCTTAGCAAGAAAAGTTGGCGCTGATGGCAAACAAGCAGGTACATCAGTTAAGATTTATGAAGGTGCAACTTCTGACGGTAAATCAAAAGGTACATCAAATTTCCAAGGTGATGACACAATCGCATCATTAAGATTTATGCAAAGATCTATTAAAGATAACAATGGCTTCAAATGGGCTTCATCTGATGGATGGGAAAAAGATTTCAAGAACAATGGTGTATTAGCAGTCATTGGTGGTGCATGGCACTTTAACTCAGCAAAAGCTGCAGTTGGTGAAGCAAACTTAGGTATGACACTTATCCCAACATATACATTAACAGCTGCTGATGTTGCAGGCTTAACAGATGTAGCAGAAGGTGACGTCTATAGAGGCGGTACATTTGCAGACTGCAAAGTCTTCATGATTAACGCAAGTTCAAAAGCAGACAAATATGTTTCTGAACAAAAATTAGTTAAATTCTTATCATCTAAAGAAGTTCAAGATGCATCATTTGCAGATGTTTCAAACGTTCCTGCATATGAAGGTGCTTCAACAAAAATCAAAGAATTATTTGATGCAAAAAAGATCACTGAATCACAGTATCAGTTAGCAGCTGCACAAACAGATATGGCAGCATGGGGAATTCCACAGCCATTTATTACTGGTACATTAAATACTTACTACTATTCAAAGAATGCATCACAAATCTACAAAGCAATGATTGATGGTTCTAAATATCCTACAACAGGCGATACAATTTTAGATGAAACAACATCTCTTGCTGGTATTAGAAAAGGTTTATATACAATGGAATACACATGGATGCATGGTAAGGTTCCAACATCATTCCCAGAAAATTTACCAACAAAGGCATAATAAAAGATTTACTTTATTTAAAATATGAAAGGAGGGCACAAAATGGCTCCAAGTATTAAGTCCGCTCCTATAAATAAAGTAAAAAAAGATAATTTCTTTGTAAGATTCGGTAGAGGTATCGGCGAATGGTTTACTAACTTTGGTAAACGCTTCGCTGATGGCTCCATCGGTACAAAATTATCCCACTTTATTTTCGGTGCTGGTAACTTCTACCATAAACAGTACATTAAAGGTACAATGTTCCTTGTACTTCAAATACTAATTATTCTATTTCTGGTTCTTTGTCCATCTGTTAACGGTACACCTTACGGTTATAAAGCTTTAGCTAATTTAAGCTTATCCAATGTAACTGAAGGTGGTGACTTCGATCCAAATACTGGTGCATTTACTCAGGGATCTAACTGTATGTTAATGGTCTTATTCGGCTTTGTTACAATTGCTGTTATTATCATTTATATCATTTTATGGTTCAAAAGTATTCAGTCATCATATAAGGCAGATATGGATATTAAGGTAGGTAAAAAGCCTACAACATTCATTGAAGATTTAAAAGAATTACTCGATAGTAAATTCCATGTATTAATGCTTACACCAACATGTATTGCAGCATTAGTCTTTACAGTTCTTCCTACTATCTTCATGATTTCACTCGCATTCTCAACATATAACCAACAAGATATGGATGCACAAATGACAACCTTATTCCATTGGAATGGTTTTCATAACTTTGTTGCAGTTTTCACAGGTGATGGTACACTTGGCATGGAAATTAAGAATAGATTCTTCCCAGTTCTTGGATGGACATTAGTCTGGGCAATTCTTGCTACAGTTACATGTTATTTCGGTGGTATTATCTTAGCTCTTTTAATCAACAAGAAAGGATTAAAGGGAAAGAAAATCTTCCGTACAATCTTTATTTTAACAATCGCAGTTCCTCAGTTTATTTCTTTACTTGCTGTTAGAAATATTCTTGGTGAATACGGTCCTGTTAACTCATTACTTCAAAATTTAGGTTGGACAACAGGCCCAATCGGATTCTTAGGCTTAAATGCAGCAGATAATGAATATCTTGCAAAAGTTATGGTTGTTATCATTAACTTATGGGTTGGTATTCCTTATACAATGCTTATGACATCAGGTATTCTTATGAATATTCCTAGTGACTTATACGAAGCTGCTACAGTTGATGGAGCAAGTAAGACTAAGATGTTCTTCAAGATTACATTACCATATGTTATCTTCGTTACAACACCTTACTTAATTTCTTCGTTTGTTGGCAACATCAACTCATTCAACACAATTTTCTTACTTACTGGTGGTGGACCAACATATGTTGGTTATCAGGCAGGTGGTACAGACTTACTTGTTACATGGTTATATAAAGTAACTATTGACCAAGGCTCTTACAACACTGGTGCAGTTATCGGTATCTTTACATTTATGATCACTGCAACTATCACACTTGTTACATACCGTAGAAGTAAGGCATACAATGAGGAGGACACTTTCCAATGATGAATTCAAATGTTTCTAAACCAAAACATTATAGATCACAAAAGAAAGCTAACGCAGTATCTCTTGCAGTTACTTATCTCATCCTTATCGTAATGTCAATTATTTGGTTAATTCCATTTGTATGGGTAGTTTTATCTTCATTCAGATGTGAATATGTCGATGGTACATTCGTTGGTACTGTCACAAGTAATTTCTTCCCAAAAGCTTTAGGCTTTACAAACTATAAGAACTTATTTACTGCAACATATTATGGTGTTTCTCACGCTTTCCCAAGATGGTTATTAAATACTCTTATTGTTGCAATTGTTGATTGTATTATTTCAACATTCTTAGTCTTATCAGTTGCGTACTGTATGTCTAAACTTAAATTTAAGTTAAGAAAAGCATTCATGAATATCACAATGATTATTGGTTTATTCCCAGGATTCTTATCCATGATTGCGATTTACTTCTTACTTAAATCAATGGGCTTATCTGGTAACTCAGATAATCCTACACTTAACATTGTTGGTTTAGTCTTAGCATATTCTGCTGGTGCAGGTTTAGGATTCCAAATTGCAAAAGGTTTCTTTGATATCATTCCTAACTCACTTGTTGAATCCGCTAAACTTGATGGATGTTCAAACTTCAAAATCTTTATTAAGATTATTATTCCACTTGCAAAACCAATTATCATCTATCAGGCTTTAATGTCATTTACTGGCCCATGGATGGACTTTATCTTTGCAAAAGTTATTATTGGTTCTGGTAACCCAGAATGTTGGACAGTTGCAGTTGGTTTATATTCATTGTTATTCGGTACTCATCCTGATACAAACTTATTTACTCAGTTCGCTGCAGGTTGTGTTATCGTATCACTTCCAATTACAACATTATTTATGTTCTTACAGAAATACTACGTTGAAGGTGTTACTGCAGGTGCAGTTAAAGGTTAATTTATTTTTAAACTTTCAAAGGGAGAGAGAAATCTCTTCCTTTTTTATTATGTGGACCGTAGGGACAACATAAAACCGCCTCCTATGGGGGCGAGAAATTCAAAGCAGTAGCGATGAGTAAGAAAAAAACTTCCTTGATGGTATAATGGTAGTGTTCAATTGCCTTATAACTCAAGAAAGGAAGTTTTATGCCACCAATAAAGAATGATGACACTAGTAGTTTATCACATACAAAGTGGAATTGTCAGTACCACATTGTATTCACACCAAAATATCGTAGAAAAGCGATATATGCAAAATTAAGATCTGACATAGGAAAATACATAAGACGCCTTTGTGAATACAAAGGAGTCGAGATAGTTGAAGCACATGCGATTATGGATGGAATATAGTTTTGTAGTTGATGAACATGAGATTATTTATTATTTTGAAATCGGTAGAAATAATAAAATTTTAAAAGAGACATTAACATTAGACGATAAATTAATGATTGAAAGACTTCAAAATAATGCGAAAACTAATTTTGATGAGTCAATTGATTATGATGAAAGATATGTTATTCCAAATGCCTTATTTGTAAAAGTAATACAATTTAATACTCAATTTTCAGGTAATGAAATTTTAAATAAATGGTTTGATGAATTAAAACATTCAATCTATTTTAATCCAACTAGAGATTTAGCAAAGATTATTAATTTTGATATGAGTCAATCAAATGAAATTTATTTATTATCATACCTAGAAAAGTATGGTGAAAATGAAATCAATGAGTTCTTTAAAGAATTTGGATTTAAATATTCAATTAAATATAGAAAGTTATCTAGTGAAGAAAGACAGCTTGGAGTAATCCCAACAGTTGATCGACTTGAATTCATTAGAGACAATTTACCTCAAATTCCTTTTTCAATGGAATCGTATGGAAATCAAATTTTATTAACAATACTTCCATCGTTCTTTAAAGTATGTAAGACAGGAGGAATTTTAGCAATTGATGAATTCTCAAGTGGTCTACATAACAAACTTGAAGAATTATTAATTAAATATTTCTTTAAATATTCTAAAAATGCACAAATATTTTTTGTATCACATTCTACAAATTTATTAAAAACTTCATTAATTAGACCAGACCAAGTTTATGTTTCTGAATTAAATGAATCTGGTAGTATTATTAAAAAGATTTCTGAAGAGAAACCTAGAGAAGGACAAAATATAGAAAAAATGTATTTAGGAGGAGTATTCGGGGGAATTCCTTATTATGACAGTAAAAATAATTGAACTTGAAGAAGAATAAAACCGACACATTTTGTGCCGGTTATTTTTATAATTTAATAGTTTTTGCAAGGCTTTTTAAACTATCATCACTTAAATAGTTATGTAAATCTTTATATGAAGTGAATTCTTTTTCTTTAGTTGCCTTATATAATGCGTTAATAAGCTTATCGTAGTCGTTTTTAGCTTTTACGTAATCTTTATCACTATAACCTTCTAAAGACTCTCTAATTAGGGTAATTACGCTTCTTCTTAAAACTGCTAAGATACTTTCTTCTAACCAATAAGAATATGTAGAAGAGAGTTTTTCTTTATTCTTCATGAGGATATAGATAGGTAGACCATCAATTCCTCCATGCCATAAATCTGTAAAGACATAATCATAATGTTCATTACATTTATCTTCATAATCTAAAGCATCACTTTCAATAATCTTAATCTTCTTCATATTGAAGTTATGTTTTAATGAATCATTAAAGACTTTAATTACATCTTTATCTTTTTCTACTACTGTAATTGAAGTGACTTCTTTCTTTAATGAAATCATATATAGGTAATAGCCTATACCTAGTCCATATACTAATACATTACCTTTAGCGGCATTAATAGCTTTTTCCATAGTATTTATTTCACTAGGAATAAGTGCCATCCAAGTTTCTCCTCTTTCATTTAATGCAGGGAAGAAGAATGATTTGTCAAAGAAACCAAGTGAATAAGTTTCTTGATAATAATTAGATGCATCAACTTTTACATCATTTAAAGGGAAACCTTCATATGCATCATAATTGTCTTTTACTAAATGAATGTTATTTAAAGTAATTTTATTAAATCTAACATTCTTTAAGTATGGATTATCTAAGTAAGAAGATAATCTTTCATATGAGATACCGGGTAAGATATAGTTATTTGCAAGGTATCCATCTTCTTCATTTAAATCAATCTCATATAAATTTAAGAAACATTGATAGAATGCTTTCTTTTTATCTCCACCTATAGCTTTGATATCTTTTTCTTTAATTGCGCGAGCATTGTTAAAGAAGTAGTCTTCATATAGACCACTTAATGAGATGTTTTGCTCATCCATCTCTAATAATTTGTTTAACTCTAATGAGTCTTCTTTGTTTAAATTAATTTTCATACAATATTATCTTATCATATCCATTACAAAATTAAGAATAAAATGAAGAAACTAGAGAAGATTTAAGTAGATTAATCTATTATTTTTTTTAGACTATTGTATAATTATTTTGTGTGGGAGGAAAAATATGAAAACTGCAACAAAAGTCTTTCTTATTCTTTCAATGATTAGCGCGGTATTATATATAATTTATGCATTTGCGTTTTTACCTAATCAAATAGATTTAATTTCAGAACAATATATTGATGAATTAGTAAATGATGGTGCTCCACATGAAACTATAGAATATATGAAAGAAGCCTTTAATGCATCTAAAAACTTTTGCTATGTTAGTGGAGTACTTGTTCCATTAATCGTAGGCATTATTGGAGGTCTATCTTTATATAAGCTTGATACCGTAACAGATCATAGAAAGCTTGTAACTTTAGGCGTTTTAACATTAATTTTTGTAAGTATTATTCCAGGTATTTTAATGTTATTAATTAAAGACGAAGATTTGGCAAATAATAGAAAGAATGACCAAGTATTATAGGGTGAGAATTATTTCTCACTTTTTTTTAATAAAACGATATATTTTGTGCACTTTTAATTTTAAAATTAAATGGTATAATAAAAACTAGTTTAATCGGGGAAGATTTTATGGGTTTATTTGGTAGAAGAAAAGAAGAAAAAGGTCCTGGCGCAGAAGTTCAGGTTAAATCATTAAAAGAAGAAATGGATGCAGAATTAAAAGGCATCTCTAAAATTAATAATGAAAATCGTGTTCATGAAACCATGGACATTGTTTTACCTGAGGGAGAAGATTCTTCTAATATTACTCCAAATAATCTAGAATCTACTATTAAGAATCTTAATCAAGATGAAGATTTAGAAGAAGAAACTATCGCTTTAGATGAAGTAGATGAAGAAGTTTTACAAGAAGAATTTAAAAAAGCATTTGGCACTTCTCCTTATGAAGTAAAAGAAGATAGTAATGAAGATGTTTCTACAGCATTAGAAGAAGATAATAATGAAGTAGATGAAGAAGGTGAACCTACTTTAAATAGTCTTAATAATGAAATTAGAGAAAGTTCAACTGAAGAAGAAATTGATAATTTACCAGAAGAACATTTAGAAGACGTTTTTAAGAATGAAGAAGAACCTTCTGTTGATAATCTTGTAAAATCTATTGATGAACAGGTCATAACTGCCTTAAAAGAAAATGTGCCTGAAAAAGGAACTGAAGAAGTTAAGCAATATAAATATGCTTTCCAAAAGAACTTGAATCATAAAAAAGTTAAAAGAACTGAAGTTAAATTAAATACACATATATATTCTGAAGAAGAATTAGAAGCTAAAAAATTAAAAGCTTTAGAAGCCGCAGATAGAAAAGCTCTTAGAGAATCAAATATTCCTAATGCTCAGGACGTTAAAAAGAGAGTATATCTAAGAGATGCTAGAGTACATGCTGCAGAAAATGATAGAAAAGTTGAAGAAGCTAAAGAAAGAAGAAAAGCAGCAAGAGAAGTAAAAGTTGAATCAAATGGTCAAAAGCTTGCAAAAGAAAGAATTCAACGTGCAATTAAAACACCATTTACTTACTATTACGATTGCTGTAGAGATAAAGATAATAACAACTTATTCTGTAATATTTCTCAATGTATGAACGATAAATTCGCAGGTCGTATTTATGAACCTCAATATTTTGCAATTGCAGAAGAATCTGATCGTATCTTTACTATTAACTACTTACTACTCGAACAAGCAGTAGGCCAAGCTCAATTATGGCCAGAAGAAATCTTTGCAGTTCAATTAAGTTCTAGATATTTAGAAAGAGGTGAAAGATATCAAGAATTAAGAAATATTTTAGAAGCTGCACCTAAAAATATTATTTATTGTTTTGAATGCCGTCCACTTGTATTAACTGGTGAAAGAGGAAGAGAAAGATTAAAAGAATTACGTAATGACTTTGGAATTAAGATTTTAATCGATACACCAGAAACTGAAAGATTATCATTATTATTTGATTATCCAATGGATATGATTAGACTTGATGGAAGATATTATCGTGATAGACAAGTTTCTAAAATGAAGTTTGTTAAGTTACTTTCCACATATTGTAAAGTTGACGATATTACTTTATGTGCACAGTATGTAGATACTCCAGAAGATAAGAACTGGTTAAGTAAATATGGAGTAAAATATCTCGAAGGACAGGCTATTGAACCTATTAAGGCAACAGTAAAAACAGCATTAAATGCTGGACCTGTAAAACTTAATAGATCTGCTAAGAAAAATGAAGATTTAGGTGCAAATAACTAGACCTTTGTTCCTACCTTAAAAAAATTAAATAGTGCCTAAAAAAAGGCACTTTTTTGTAGTAAATGCACCTTGAAAATGAAACGTGTTCTATCAGTCAAGGCACAAATAATTATTGGATGTACTTAAGCTTGTAACTTTTGTAACATTGTTGAACACTTGTAAATTGAATGTCTAAAATTAATCGGTTATAATTGCCCCTAGAAAGGGGCAAATTCCTATGGAACAAAATACAAAGAAAGAAAAGGCACCTAAACTAGAAAAATCTAGTAAAATTCCAGCGATATTTGGTATTACAGCATTATTATGCTTTGCAGGTGGAGGGGTCGCAATTGCGGCATCCTTAAATTACGCAAAGCAGAATAGTGTTAGAAATAAAGCAGATCTTCCAGATATGGATGATTATACAGAATCAATTCTAAGAAAGATTTATGATCTATATTCTAAGAATAATTCTGATCCTTTAGAATTCGAAGATTGGATTTTACAGTTCACAGGTGGTAATAAAGATAACATCGAGGCTATTATTCCTTCAATTGGAGAAAATGGTAACTGGTATGTTGGTTCTGTTGATACTGGAATTAAAGCAGAAGGTATTGATGGAGTAGGTATTGCATCAATTAAGAAGATATCATCAGAAGATAATGTAGATGTATACGAAATTAAACTTACAGATGGTACTGTAACTGAATATTCTGTTACTAATGGTCTTGATGGACAAGATGGTAAAGGCTTAAAGAATGTAGAAACAACTACTTCTGAAGATGGTTCTACTGTCATTATTACTATGACATATACTGATGACACTCAAACTGTCGTTACTTTAAGAAATGGTACAGACGGAAAAGATGGAGTTTCAGTTCTTGATATTTCAAAAACTGGTACAGATCCTGACAATGAAAATGTCGATATCTATACAATTACATATTCTGACAACACTAAATCAACATTTAAGGTTACTAATGGCTTAAATGGTGTTGATGGAGCACAAGGTATCCAGGGTGAAAAAGGTGAAGATGGTCATACACCAGTAATTACTATTAATACTGATGGATGCTGGGAAGTTGATGGAATTAGTACATCAATCAATGCTTTAGGAAAAGACGGAATAGGTATTGCTTCAATTTCTTCAGAAGCAACTTCTACAGGTACAAATCTTGTCTTTAATTTAACTGATGGCACAGAATATTCATTTGATATTGCAAATGGTACAAATGGTATTAATGGCCTTAATGGACAAACTCCAGAAATTACTAAAGATGGTTATTGGAAGATTGGAGATACTGTCACTTCTTTTAAGGCTGCAGGTAATGACGGAGTAGGTATTTCTAAAGTTACTGAAACGCTTGATGGTACTACACATAATGTAGAAATTTCTTTTACTAACGACACATCATTTAGTTTCATAGTTAATGATGGAAAAGATGGAAAAGATGGACAAGACGGAGTAGGCATTGCTTCTATTTCTGGTCCTACTAGTGAAGGTAATGTTGATACATATACAATTCATTACACAGATGGTAAATCATCTACTTTTACTGTGACTAATGGAACTAATGGGGCACAAGGTGAACAAGGTATTCAAGGTGTAGCAGGTCAAGATGGTCATACACCAGTAATTACAATTAACAGTGATGGATGTTGGGAAATTGATGGAATTAGTACATCAATTAATGCATTAGGAAAAGATGGAGTAGGTATTGCTTCAATTTCTTCAGATGCTTCTAAAGAAAATACTAAACTTGTCTTTACTTTAACTGATGGTACTACATATTCTTTTGACATTCCTAATGGACAAGATGGTAAAGATGGTGTCAATGGTTTAGATGGCTTAACTCCAGAAATTACTGAAGATGGTTATTGGAAGATTGGAGATACATTAACTAATATTAAGGCTGCAGGTACTGATGGTATTGGTATTAAGAGCGTTAAAGAAACAGTTAATGGTAAAGCTCATAATGTAGAAATTACCTTTACTAACGACACATCATTTACTTTTACTGTTAATGATGGAGAAGATGGCCAAGATGGTAATGGTATTGCTTCTATTTCTGGTCCTACAACAAACGGTAATATAGATACATATACAATTCATTACACAAATGGAGATACATCTACTTTTAACGTTACTAATGGTGTAAATGGAGAAACTCCTACAATTGAAATTTCTATAGACGGATATTGGATTATTAATGGAAACAAAACATCTATTGTTGCTGTTGGTAAAAATGGCGATAAGGGTGAAAAAGGTGATGATGGCTTAACTCCTACAATTGGCATGAATGGCAATTGGTGGATTGGTGACACTGATACAGGAGTTAAAGCTGCAGGTGCAGATGGTCTAACTCCTTATATTGGTACTAACGGCAATTGGGTTATCGGTACTACGGATACTGGAGTCAGTGCAGAAGGCGTTGACGGAGAAAATGGTAGATCCGCATATGAACTTGCAGTTAATAATGGCTTTGCAGGTACAGAAGAAGAATGGCTTGAATCATTAAAAGGTCAAAATTTAACAATTTTATCTATTGAAGATCCAGTTAAAAATGGTCTTTATACAACATATAAATTAAATTATTCAGATGGCTCAACTTTAGAAATCTTAGTTAAAGATGGTGAAGATGGTTTAACTCCATATATTGGAGAAAATGGCAACTGGTGGATTGGTACTACAGATACTGGTACTAAGGCTGCAGGTATCGATGGACTTAATGGTTTGTCCGCATATGAACTTGCTGTTAAGAACGGTTTTGAAGGCACAGTTGATGAATGGTTAGATTCATTAAAAGGTGCTGATGGCAAAGATGGAGAGGACGGTCAAGACGGTTTAACACCATATATTGGTGATAATGGTAACTGGTGGATTGGTGAAACTGACACTGGTATTAATGCAAAAGGTGAAAAAGGTAATGATGGAGTATCTATTTCAAGTATTTTCAAAACAAATACAACTGATAATGTAGATACATATACAATTCTTTATTCAGATGGAAATACATCTTCATTTACTATTACTAATGGTACTCAAGGTGAACAAGGTATTCAGGGTGTTCCAGGTAAAGATGGCCATACACCTGTTATTACAATTAATAATGAAGGATATTGGGAAGTTGATGGAGTAAGTACTAATGTCTCTGCGATTGGTACAAAAGGAACAAGTATTACTTCAATTACATCAGTTGAAACAAGTTCTAATACTGAACTTACATTTACTCTATATGATGAAGCAACTGGCACTACAACTACATCTACATTTAATATCCCTAATGGTAAAGACGGAAAAGATGGTATTGATGGACTTGATGGAAAAACTCCTGAAATCAAAGATGGTTATTGGTGGATTGGTGATACTAATACAGGCGTAAAAGCTGAAGGTACAGATGGAGTAAGCATTACTCAAGCTACTGAAGTAGTTAATGGTAAGACACACGTTATTACTCTTGAGTTCAGTAATTCTACTTCCTTTACATTTACTGTTAATGATGGTAGTGATGGTAAAGATGGTAATGGTATTGCATCTATTTCAGGTCCTACAACAAACGGTAATATAGATACATATACAATTCATTACACAGATGGTACTACATCTACTTTTGATGTTAAAAATGGTACATCTCCAACTATTTCTACTGATGGATATTGGATTATTGATGGCGTTAAAACATCTATTAGCGCAGTTGGTAAAAATGGTGAAAAAGGTGAAGATGGTAGGGATTTAACTATCACTGCTATCGATGACCCAGTAACAGAAGATTCATATACAACATATAAATTACATTATTCAGATAATTCTACTCTTGAAATCGTAGTAAAGAATGGTGAAGATGGTTTAACTCCATATATCGGTACTAACGGCAACTGGTGGATTGGTGAGACTGATACTTTAGTTAAGGCTAAAGGAGAAGATGGCTTAACTCCTACAATTGGAGAAAATGGTAACTGGTGGCTAGGCAAAGTTGATACAGGCGTTAAAGCACAAGGTGAAAAAGGTAATGATGGTCTAACTCCTTATATTGGTACTAACGGCAATTGGTGGATTGGTGAGACTGATACTCTAGTATCCGCTAAAGGAGAAGACGGTAAAGATGGTATAGATGGTCTAACTCCATATATTGGCGAAAACGGAAACTGGTGGATTGGTGATAAAGACACTTATACAAAAGCTGAAGGTAAAGACGCTGATATTCCTTATATTAAAGACGGAACATGGTGGGTTGGAGAAATAAACACTGGAGTAGAAGTAACTGGTGTAGGTATTTCGACAATTACTAAAGATGAAGATAGTAGTGATGCTGCTCAAACAACATATAAGATCGTATTAACTAATGGCTCAGAATTTACTTTCTCAGTTAGAAATGGATCTGATGGAGCAGATGGTAAATCAGCATATGAAATTGCTGTTTTAAATGGTTATCAAAAGAGCGAACAAGAATGGCTTGATTCATTAAAAGGTCTTGATGGTTTAACTCCTTATATTGGTGATGACGGAAATTGGTGGATTGGCTCTACTGATACCGGCGTTAAAGCTGAAGGAATCAATGGTCAAGATGGTAAAACACCATATGTAGGTGATAATAACAATTGGTGGATTGATGGAGAAGATACTGGTTATAGTGCTGTTGGTACTGATGGAAATGGTATTGCATCTATTGATAAGACATCATCTAATGGTATTGTTGATACATATACAATTACTTATACAAATGGAACAACATCAACTTACACAGTAACTAATGGTAAGAATGGTGTTGGTATTGCTGATATTGTTAATGAAGTTTCTAGTGATGGCTTAACTAATACAGTTACTATCTCTTTATCTGATGGTTCATCTAAAGAATTACAAATCCTAAATGGTATTAGCGTTAAATCAATTGAAAAGACTAAATCTGTTGGTTTAGTTGATACATATACAATTACATATTCTGATAATTCAACTTCCGAATTTAATGTTACTAATGGTAAAGACGGACATTCTCCAGTAGTTACTATTATTGATGGAGAATGGGCAGTTGATGGAGTTAAGACTGGTACTAAGGCTCAAGGTAATAATGGTACTAACTTAACTATTAAGAGTATTGGTCTTAAAGCGCAAAATGGTTTAATTGATACTTATTCAATTACCTATTCCGATGATACTGTATTTGAATTTACAGTTACTAATGCTAGAAGTATTGTAAGTATTACTGGTCCTACTACTGAAGGAACAAAAGATACATACACAATCAATTACAATGATGGAACTACAGATTCATTTACTGTAACTAATGGTACAGATGGTGCTCAAGGTATCCAAGGTGAAAAAGGTGAAGACGGACATACTCCAGTCATCACAATTAACGCTGATGGATATTGGGTCATTGATGATGTAGTTACTTCAAATTATGCTCTTGGTACTACTGGTAAAGATGGTGTAGGCATTGAAAAGATTAGTACAGTTTCAACAGGTGATACTACAACATTAACATTCACATTTACAAATGGAGAAAAGACTTCATTTGAACTCCCACATGGTTATAACGGTAAAGACGGAAAAGATGGACGTTCTGTTAATAATGTCGCTAAAACATCTACAGACGGACTTGTTGATACATATACAATCACTTATTCAGATGGTACTACTTCTACTTTTGAAGTTACTAATGGTGCACAGGGTGCACAAGGTATCCAGGGTGAAAAAGGTGAAGATGGACATACTCCAGTCATCACAATTAACGCTGATGGATATTGGGTCATTGATGGTAGCGTAACTACTATGTCAGCTATAGGCCAAAAAGGTGAAAAAGGTGATGCAGGTGTAGGTATCAGCGGTGTTACTTATTCCTTAAGTGAAGACGGAACAATGACTATTATTACTCTTAAATTAACTGATGGTACTACATCAGAATTTAGGGTAAGAAATGGTATTGATGGTAAAGATGGTGAAGCTGGTAAATCTGCTTACCAAATTGCTGTAGAAAAAGGTTTCGTTGGCACTGAAGAAGAATGGCTTGAATCATTAAAAGGTAGAGATGGTTTAACTCCATACATCAAAGATGGTTATTGGTGGATTGGCGAAGAAAATACTGGCGTTAAAGCTGCCGGTGAAGATGGTGTCTCTATTGTTGATGTTTCACATACTAAGAATGGATCTATTACAACATTAACTATCACTTTATCTAATGGTAAAGTTTCTACATTTGAAATTAATGATGGTAGTGATGGTAAAGATGGACAAAGTGCAATTACTTATGTCCCTGCTATATTCTATGATTATGATGGAACTAAACTTTATGAATTCTATTATGAAAAAGGTAAGCCAGTCACTTATGGTGGTAAAGAACTTGTTTCTTATAAGACATCAGATGATTATGGTACTTATTCAATGTTCTTTACTGGTTGGGATAAAGATTTAGAAGCTGGTATTAATGAACCTACAATCTTTAGAGCACAGTATGCTGCAAAATACACAGTTACATTTAAAGATACTGATGGTACAGTTTTATATGTTACTGAAACATTAGAACGTGGCACTCCAGTAACTTATGCCGGAACTAAAGAATTAGTATTAAAAGAAACTACTAATAGTGAAGGTAAATATTTTGCAGGATGGGATAAAGAACTAACTAATATTACTTGCGATACAGTAGTTGTTGCCCAATATAAGAATCTTTATACAGTTACATTCAATTATAAAGAAGGTGTAATGGATACAAATAATGAATTCGCTAATATTGATAAGAGTAAAGAAGTTCAGGTCTTAGATGGTGAAACTGCTGATTTCGGTCAAGATGACCCAACTTATTATGTCGAAGACGACAATGATACTTATGGTCCTTATATTAAGACGTTCCAAGGTTGGGATAAGTCTTTAACTGATATTTTAAGTGATACAACTATTACCGCTTTATATTCTTCGAAATATTCAGTTACATTCCTTGATGAAGATGGTACAGTTTTATATGACACATTAGTAGAACGTGGTACAACTATTGTTCCTGCTGATTTACTTCCAAATCCAACAAAGGCACCTACTAAAGATGCTAATGGTAATGATATAAATTGGACTTTTAATAAATGGGAAGTTAAATCTACATTTAATAATTATTATGAAAACGATATCTATGACGCTGGTGCAATTAATAAGATTAAAAAATACGCAAGACCTACTTTAGAAAATATTACTAATAACTTATTAGTCTATGCTACATATTCATCTTCTGTAACTACATATAACGTTACATTTAAAGATAATTATGGTGTAGTGATTGCAGTTAAATCAGTTGTAGGAGGTCAAGTAGTTGATACAAGTGATATTACAGTTAATCAAACATTAAAGAGATTATCTGATGGACTTATCTATACTTATAATTTTGATTATTGGCAATATGATACAAGTAAAGATAAATTCGAAAATGAAACTCAAATTACTTCAGATTTAGAATTAAAAGCACATTATAAGTTAGATGAATCAATCTCTTCTTTCAAAGGATATAGAGTTAGATTCTATGATAATTCTGCAACTACATTACTCTTACATACATTCGTTAAAGAAGGTGAAAAAGTAGTATATCCAAAAGAAACACCTTTCTATTATGATAAGTATACAGTAACAATGTTTGTTGGCTGGGATAAAGAACTTACAACTATTACTAAAGATACTGATTATCGCATGGTTACTAAGACTGTTAAGAGAGAATTTGTTTGTGAATATCCTCAAACA
>DEWM01000005.1:23565-26672 GCA_002363635.1 Caryophanales bacterium UBA3210
TATTATAAAGTCGAACCTGTTAGATTTGATTGCGTAGCTTCAAATGATAGTGGTTTCTTATTAATTAGACCTTCTATGGTATTAGATGCATTCTATTATAACGATACTAGATTTGGTGAATATGTAGATGGAACATATTATTATGGCAACAGTTATAATAATTCAATGCTTCGTGAAAATTTAAATTCTTTAGTCATTAGAGCGGCATTCCAAAACTATAATGAACTCTATACAGGTATTCGTTATAGTACTACTGCTTCAACAACTGATAATAACTATAATAGATATGCAGATGGAACAACTAATAACGATTCATTATTCGTCTTATCATATTCTGAATTAAATGATGCAGCATTTGGCTTTGCCTCTAATAATGATAGAATGGCAAAAGCTACTGACTTTGCTAGAGCTAGATTTAGAACTTTAGGTGCCGAATATGTTATTACTAGTGATGGATATGCGCCATACTGGACACGTTCACCATACTCATATGGTAATGGTGATACCGCAATTTATGTTACTGCAAATGGTTCATTTAACGTTGCACCAGTTGATTCAGTATTTGGTGTTATTCCAGTTGTCTGGTTAGATACTAATAAACTTTATTAATAATTAAGAGGTATTGTAGGTTACTACAGTACCTTTTAAATTTGCTTAAACATATATTTTTTGTAAAATATTAAAAAAATATAAAAATCTAAAATTGGAGATATTATACTATAAATGTATTTTTTAGTAAGTGGGGTGACAACATGAATAAAATCGGCTTTGATAATGAAAAATATTTAAAAATGCAGAGTGAACATATTTCTGAACGTGTTCATCAGTTTGGAGGTAAACTTTACCTTGAATTTGGAGGTAAACTTTTTGATGACTACCATGCATCTAGAGTATTACCTGGATTTAAACCAGACTCAAAATTACAATTACTCTTAAAGATGAAAGATGATGCAGAAATTGTTATCGTCATTAATTCTCAAACAATTGAAGATGCAAAAGTTAGAGAAGACTTAGGTATTACTTATGATCAAGACGTACTTAGATTAATGGATGCTTTTAAAGAAGCAGGATTATATGTCGGTAGTGTTGTCTTAACACAGTTTAATAATCAAAAAGGCGCGAAAGCTTTTGAAAAGTCATTACAAAAACAAGGTATCAAGACATATCGTCATTATCGTATTGAAGGATATCCTTATAACGTTGAAAAGATTATTTCTGATGATGGCTTAGGTAAAAATGATTATATTGAAACTACTAGACCATTAGTAGTTATTACCGCTCCAGGACCAGGGGCTGGCAAAATGGCAACATGTATTTCTCAGTTATATCATGATAACAAGAGAGGTATTAAATCAGGATATGCTAAATTTGAAACATTCCCAATTTGGAATTTACCATTAAAACATCCTGTTAACTTAGCATATGAAGCAGCTACAGCAGATTTAAATGATGTTAATATGATTGACCCATATCATTTAGAAGCATATGGTATATCAACAGTTAACTATAATAGAGATGTAGAAATCTTCCCAGTCTTAAATAAGATGTTTGAAAAGATTTTCGGTTCATCTCCTTATAAATCACCTACTGATATGGGTGTTAATATGGCAGGTAACTGCATTTCTGATGATGAAGTATGTAAAGAAGCTTCTAGACAAGAAATTATTAGAAGATACTTTAGATCACTTGTTGATAGACGTAAAGATAAAGTCGATGATAATGTCGTTAATAAGATTGATTTAATTATGAAGAATAACGGCATCAATATTGATGATCGTAAATGTGTTAAAGCATGTAAAGATAAAGCTGCTAAAGAAGGTTCACCAGCATGTGCTATTGAACTTAATGATGGTAAAGTCTTAACTGGTAAAACATCTAATTTACTTGGACCTGTCAGTGCAATGATTTTAAACGCATTAAAATATTTAGCAGGTATTTCTGATAACGTCACATTACTTCCTAAAGGAATTATTGAACCAGTTTGTGCACTAAAAACACGTGACTTAGGTGGGCATAACCCTAGACTTCACTTAGATGAAATCTTAGTTACATTATCAATTTCTGCTGTTACTAACCCTTTAGCGGAACTTGCTTTAGCTCAACTTCCTAAATTAAGAGGTTCTCAATCTCATTCATCTGTTATTTTAAATGAAGTAGATGCTTCAACATTAAGAAAACTTGGTATAGAACTTACTTCAGAGCCAATTTACGCGACTAAAAAGCTATATCATGGTAAATAGCTTTAATAACTATAAAGCCCTTGCTAAGCAAGGGTTTTTATATTGCTTAGAGTAAAATAATAATCCATCATTAAAAACAACATTGTCCCAAATGCTACAAAATAATTGTCCCAAATGCAACAAAGTTGTTTTACATATTTTCTTTATAATGTATAATTAAATTAAGAAGGAACTATTATATATGGATGTAAATTTAAGCGAAGATTTAAAAAAAGTTAAAGTTTTATTAAATTATACTGATGAAGAATTAGCGTCTGAACTTGGAGTATCTAGATCTACTTTGGCAAGATGGGTGAATAATAATAATCATCCTAATCCTTTATCATTAAATAAAATATATTCATATATCTATAATAAAGGTATTAATCTTAATTTAATTGATGAAGAATTATATAAATCAAAACAAACTAAAAATAATTTAATTCTTTTTCATGGTTCAAAAAATGGAATTGAAGGTAAATTAACAATTGAAAAAAGTAATGAAAAGAAGGATTTTGGTAAAGGCTTCTATTTAGGTGAGGGAGTTAGACAAGCAGTTAGTTTTGTTTCTAATTATTCTTCTTCATCTCTTTATATTGTTGAAATTAAAAATATTAATAAATTAAAAATAAAAGAATTTGATGTTTCAAAAGAATGGATCATTTTAGTTGCATATTTTAGAGGCAAGATTAATGAATATGTTAATTCTTCTTGTGTAAAGGAATTATTAGAATCTATTAAAGATGTAGATATTATTATTGCCCCTATAGCAGATAATTCTATGTATTCAATTATTAATGACTTTATTGAAGGTGGTATTACTGATGAACAATGTATTAATGCTTTATCTGCAAATAGACTTGGAAAGCAATATGTAATATTAAATGA
>DEWM01000005.1:26779-30310 GCA_002363635.1 Caryophanales bacterium UBA3210
CAATACGAAGAAGAAAAAGAAAATGATAGAAATGTAGGTAAAGCAAAAATGATTTTGGCAAAGAGAAAATATGCTGGTGTAGGTAAATATATAGAGGAGATATTGATATAGAATGAGAAAGATTGATGATAGAGGAATACTTCTTGCTAAGTACCAATCGGATTTATTTGAGAATTCTATTAAAGAATTGTCATGTTCTTCATCCTATTTTTATAAAAAGTTTTCCTTCTCTAAACTTGCTCATAGAATGGACAAAGATTCTTTTATAAATGAAGCATTAGATATTCCTGCAGCCTTTGAAGAATTAAAAAAGGAATCTAATTATGAAGTAGGAAAAAATAAAGTTTCTCCTGCTATTTTAGCGTGGGTAGGTTATTTATTAAGATATTGGGCCTATACTTATCAAATAAGTACTAAGCAAATATATAAAATTGTTAAATTAGATGAATTATGTAAATTATATGAAGCATATCATAGTTTAGATGTAGAAGAAGCTATAAATAGAATAAATGAAGCTCATGGAGTTTTATATTTATCAGATTCTGGATATAAAATGGATGAATTAAAGAAAATAATTTAAGGTAATTATTAATATATAATTAATGTACATTAATCTAAAATTTGCCCAATCGTGCCACATAATGGTCGATTGGTGCCAAAGTGAAAAATGGCACTTGAAAGCGTTTACTCTAACCTTTATAGTATAAGAGAAGTTTGAAAGCGCTTGACGATAAGTGCGTTTTTTTATACTTTAATAATTTATAAATAGAAGTCACTGTTGTTAAGCGGTGGCTTTTTTATTTAATGAAAGGAAGGTGACGTTTGTGGCAAAGAAAATGGTCGATGTCGACATGCCTACTAAAGTTGAGAAGACCGCTAAAAGATCACGTGCCGCAGTCGTTGTCTTAGCTTCATTATTAAGCTTCTCACTTCTTGCATCAGCTTATTACTTAGTCGATTCGTTGATAATCGAAAATTCTTATAAGATTTATGTCGGTAGTAGTAATACTAATCAAACTGTAGGCAAAGGTTTAGGATTATCTTACGATAAAGAATTTGCTAATGGTGGTTACAGCGATATTACTGGTAGAGGTTTAAGACTTGAAAATCAAGCAACTAATGGATATGGTATGAGTTTTGGCTCAACTATGGTTAGACCTTTAGCAAATGAAAAAAATTCATATTCTGTAATGAGTTATTTATCTTCTGTTGCATCATCAAAGGACAAATCTATTGACACCAATGTTATTGATAATGGTAGAGAAGGTGAAGCAAACTGTGATCAGTTTATTACATCAAAGTTTTATCTTAGAAATGAATCAGATAAAGTTGAAACTTTAAATCTTGATGGACAAGTTGATTACAAAATCCAAATTGAAATTACCAAAAACACTAAAAATTCTGCTTCGGCATTAAGATTAGCAATACTTGAGATAAATGATGAGGAGAACATTTACAATTTGGATACTGGTATGTATGACAATACATGCTTTAACGTAGAGGTCTTTGCAGAACCAAAGACGATTGTTGATGAAAATGATAAATATGCCTATTCATCAGAATCTGAATATGTTGCTACAACTGCATCTGGTGTCTATTTGAATGGCTGTACTGTTGATGGAAAACAAAGGTATGGATTAGAAGGACAACCAAAAATTCCATACGTTAAGAATCCAAATAAAGGATTTGAAGATGAAGATTGGAAATGTACAAATTTAGTGCTTGATAAAGAAACATTAAGATGGAAATACGATTCAGTTGAACAAGATGATAAGGCTTATCATTTGGATTATCAAGAAGAAAAAGCTTATGTTGTCGCAGCTTGGTTTGAAGCAAGCGATACAGATCATTGTGATGATATTTCATCAGGATATGTCGCATTTACAGTATCATTTACTGTAGTAGAGAACGAGAGTTCAAATTAACTTAGGTTTCAATATTATGAAAGTAATATAGAGATATTAAATTAATATATCAATTATTAAATTTATTAATTGATATGCTAATTAAAGATTCTACCCAATAGTTAGCATTAAGGGTACGTTAGCAATAGTCTTTAATTAGCATTTAGACGATCAGTTAATATAATTAATAATCTATGTTAATGAAGATATAGACATATGAAATCAATAATATGGAATATATAAAATCTTTTAAAAATAAAAATCGGGAAAAGGAGAAAAATTTATTATTATGAAAAAAAGATTATTTTTATCATCTGCAGTTATGACAGGTGTCTTAGCTGTAGCATTATCAACAGGTACATATGCATGGTACACTATTAACGGAGGCGGTGAAGTTAAGACTGTAAATGCATCATCTGATTTAGTAACAAGTAAGGATACTTATGGCGGTCTTGGCGGTCATTTACAAATTGAAGCTTCATTTTTACCAGTAGAACATACTGGAAAAAGAACAGCTTTAGGTAATTTACCAGAAGGAAAAAATGTAGAAGTTTACAATGGTACTGATGGTGATGAAGGAAATGTTGTTCGTGATGGTCAAATTATGTCTGCTGAAGATTTCACATGTCCAACATACTCATCAGAAACTGGTTTAGCAGATGTTGACTTAACTAATAAAGCTGGTCACTCATACGCTAACGCAAAAAACGGTTTAACTGATGTAACTGATCAAGCTGAAAAACCATATGGTGTATTCACAATCAAAGCTGAAGATAAATCTCAAACAGCACTAAAAATAGGGAACTTACGAGCTTCAGTTGCTGAAACAGAATTTGATGGAGTTAGTGTTGGTACAAATTCTATTAAATTAACATTAACTGTACAAGCTGTAGGACATGTAAGAATTTCTAATAAAGAAGATATTACAATGTTTACAAATACAGCTGGAAATAATTTAAAATATGAAATTACATTAAGTGGTAAAGATGGATCAATTACTGCTTCAGATGGCGTTACAGTCCAACAATTCAACGATAAAGAAGAAAAAGTTCTTTCTTGGACATTTGAAAATATTTTCTATACTGTTGAACCAGCAGTTAAAGAAAATAGTGTTGCAGATGATGCTGATACAAATGAAACTAAAGGCCATGAAACTGGTGAAAATGCTGATGGAATTGAATTAATTTGGACATCAGAAATGATTACAACAGCTTAATCAATATTTTAATACTTAGGGGTAGACGCGCTCCGCGCCTACTCTTTTCACTTTTATATTTCTAGTCGAAATTAAAACAATATGTTTAATATTGTATTTTATTTCACTTAATGAATACTCGTATTATTAATTATGTTATAATTAATACACATATTAATTGATATACTTGTTTATTAATTGATTTAATTAATTTATCTAAGATCTTTAAATTAATTAAACTAATTAAAATTAAGTAAGTAGAAATTAATATAAATATCTATAAGGAGCTTACTAATGGTAGAAAATAAGGATAATGTTCCTGTTAATGAAACAGAAACAAAAGTAGAAGAAACTACCGAAGTCGTTGGAACTTCAAGTGAATCTACAGTCAATGAAAAGAAAAAGGCAAGAAGAAGTTTAATTCTTACATGG
>DEWM01000061.1 GCA_002363635.1 Caryophanales bacterium UBA3210
AAACTGGGTGAGAAGTCTGTAGTTACCCCCAATCGTGTTGGAGAAATAGCAAAACCGAAAGATTGGCTACAACAAAACCGAAAGATTGGCTATGGTAAAACCGAAAGATTGGCTAAATTATGCAATTTATAGGATAGGCTTGTCATTTTAGGGATCAGTATAGCAAATGAACAATCGTCTCTACGTACAAATCAGACGATTTAAGTAGCCATTTATTTCACTTATTTTCATAAATTTATCTTTTACATAAAAAATATATTATTTTGAAAGATTAAACAATCTTCATTTTTGCGAACTCAGTTGTGCTTAGACATTTAAAAAATACATCAAAACAATTTAAAAAGAATGACACCTAACTATATTAGATATCATTCCTATTCAAACTATTTTTATTTAATTAAATTTGAAACTCTCTTTATTATTTTATCTGAAGTTAGGCCAATTTCTTCTAACAAATCTTCAACTTCATAACGATCGATAAATTTCTTTTCTAAGCCATAATTTAAAACTTTAATATCTTTATCGCCTAGATATGAAGCAATCTTTTCACCAAGTCCATTATCTTTAACCCCATTTTCTAAAGTAACAATGACTTTATGATTTAAAGCAAGTTTATCTAATAAATCTTTATCGACACCAGAAGCAAAGGAAGGATTAATTAATGTAGGTTCAAAGCCTAATTTATCTTTCATTTCTACCGCTAAAAATTGAGCCTTTGTAAAGAAATCACCTAAGCCAATTAATGCGACCTTTTCACCTTTCTTTACAAGTTCAAATTTATTAATGGAATTAAAATCATATTTACTTTCACGGTAAACAACTTTTCCACTTGGCATAACAATAATTACTGGATGTTCTTTTTGAGTAGTAGACCATTCTAAAGCTTGTAATAATTCATCTTTAGAAGATGGGCATAAAATAACAATATTTGGAATATCATTAAATGTTGAAACTGCAAAGATACCAAGATGTGATATATCTCTTAAATCATTCATACCTGAATATGATAATAAGATAGTAACAGGACTATTATTAATACCAACATCATGAGAAACTTGGTCATAAGTTCTTTGCATAAATGTTGCTGATGATAAAACTAATGGTGTTCCACCATTTTTAGCAACGCCAGATGCCATTGCCACAGCTTGTTCTTCTGCAATACCGACATCTAAATAATGTTCACCTAATTCTTCTCTAACTTGTTTATTTAAGCCAAAATTACCAGGTACATCTGGGCAAAGTGCAACAAATGAAGGATCCTTTTTAGCCTTATTTAAAATAAAATCTTTAACTATAGAAACATAACTTTCTCCGTTTGGAACATAATATCTTTCACCAGTTTCTTTATTAAATGGGCTAGTATAATGCCATGCTTCTTTATTTTCAGTAGCAAATTTATATCCATTACCTTTAATAGTATTAATATGTACTACGATAGGATGGTCAATGTCTTTAACTTTCTTAAATGCTTCAATTAATTTTTGAATGTTATTACCTTCATTAACATACATATAATCTAGGCCAAAAGCTTTAAAAATATTATTAGAAGATTCACCATTAGATTCTCTTAATGCCTTTAATGACTTATAGATACCACCATGAGTCTCTGCAATAGACATTTGATTATCATTAACTATGATAATTAAATTTGAATTTAACTCTGCTCCTGCTACATTAAGCCCTTCTAAAGCTTCTCCTCCAGATAAGGAACCATCACCAATTAGAGCAATAACACTATATTTTTCTCTCTTTAAATCTCTAGCTTTAGCTACACCAGTAGCTAATGAAATAGATGTTGATGTATGACCAATATTAAATAAGTCATGTTCAGATTCATCAGGGTTTGTATAACCTGAATCTTTACTAAAATCCTCATCAACAATATAGCCATTCTTTCTACCAGTTAACATCTTATGCGTATAAGATTGATGGGAGACATCAAAAATAATCTTATCTACAGGTGAAGAAAATACATAGTGTAAAGCAATTGTTGCTTCGACAATACCAAAGTTAGGGCCAAAATGCCCTCCAATCTTAGTAAGTCTATTAAATAAAGCATCTCTTACATCACTAGCAAGACCTTCAAGTTCTACAGCATTTAATTCTTTAACATCTGCAGGTGAATTAATTCTATTTAAAATATCGTACATAATCATTCCTCTTTCTATATATGATTATTTTATTATATTTATCCTTATTTAAAATGTGATAAAGTTACAAAAATAAAGGTTAGCAAAAACTGCTAACCTTCATATCATTATTAATTAATAATTGTTTGCTTGTAATTCAAAATATGACTGAGGATGAGCACATACTGGGCAAACTTCTGGAGCATATTTACCCACAACTACGTGTCCACAGTTTCTACAAACCCAAATTCTTTCATCATCTTTAGAGAATACTACTGAATCTTCAATATTCTTAAGTAATGCTCTATATCTTTCTTCATGATGTTTTTCAATAGCGCCGACTGCTCTAAATTTCTTTGCAAGTTCTGGGAAGCCTTCTTTTTCTGCAGTACGAGCGAAATCTTCATACATATCAGTCCATTCGTAGTTTTCACCTTCTGCTGCAGCTTTTAAATTATCAGCAGTTGAACCAATGCCATTTAATTCTTTAAACCACATTTTTGCATGTTCTTTTTCATTACCTGCAGTTTCTTCAAAGATTGCCGCGATTTGTTCATAGCCATCTTTTCTAGCTTTTGAAGCAAAGTAAGTATATTTATTTCTTGCTTGTGATTCTCCTGCAAAAGCTGCTTGTAAGTTCTTTTCTGTTTGTGTTCCTGCGTAAATGTTCTTTTTTTCCATATTAACTAATTTTTCTCCTTTAGCGTGACATTTTGGACAAATTGGTTCTTGGCCTTCTTCTACTTCAAAGACTTCTCCACATACTAAACATTTATATTTAGCCATATTATCCTCCTAAAAAATATCTTGTTTATATTATATCACTTTTATCACGATAGTATATCTACCAATAGATATAAATATTCACAACATCTATTATATTTAGCATTTGTAGACAATCGTAGGACAAAAAATGTGGATAAAAATTATCCACATTTATAAGATATATGCAATTAAACACGCTAAGAATATAAAGCATTGAGCAAAGGAATTACAAATTTGTTCAATCCAATTAGATTTAGATGAAGAAGAATCTAACTTAAATGCAAAAACAAACATTAATCCCATGCCTATTAAACCAAGTGCTAATAAGATCCAAGAATAAATATTATTAAATCCTGATAAAACCGATAAATCATTATTACATGCGTAGACAATAAAGCCAATAATCATAAGAAGAAATCCTATAGGCATTACAATACGCATTTGAACAAACATTGGCCAAATATTTTTATGTTTTTTAGCAACTATCATCTTCCAGATAGCTTTTATAAATCCAGAGATAAATGTTAACGCTGCACCAATATAGAATAAGATACTACTTAACATTAATCCCAAAACAATACCTATACCTGAGAAAAAGATACAAGGAATTAAATCTACGCCTGCCATTTGAGCAGTAAAGCCAGTTGGAAGAGTATCTTTAGTCATTTTATTATTTTTCATTTTCATCCCCTATTTTATTTAATAATTAATCTATTAAAATCGGTAATACCTAAGCCTATTCTAACCCAAGATCTAACTCTTTTTTCATTTTTATAAATATGTTTTCTTTCTTCTAATATCTTAGTTATTTCATTTTTACGATAGTCTTTATATTTCTTATTGCCGATAAGTAAAAGCGAAAAATAGTTTGCAGTAATATAAGTCCATCCCTTAATTGAATTTCTAGTATATTCACTGTAAGAAGGATCATTTTCGAGTTTGATTAATGAATTTAAGAAATCAACTTGTTTTTGACCAAAACTGCCTTTAGAAATACCGTTATTAAATAAACGATAAAAGTATAACTTAGATCTAATAAAGCCAACTTTAATATTAGGATTTTCAAATAAATCTATATTAAACATTAAGTCTTCCCCATAATGTAATGGTTTAAATCTTAAATCTTTAACTAATTCAGTTCTGACCATTTTATTCCAGACAACAACATTATTATCTGTATAAGTGATTTTACTTAATGCACCTTTATTATCTTGAACTGAATCAAATAAATAAATTGGTTTATTAACTACTTCTTTTAATAATGTAAATCCACATACTGCAACATCAACATTCTTATCAATGATAGTAAAATATAAGAATTCAATAAATTTAGGTGAAACTATATCATCGCTGTCGACAAAGATATAATATTTACCATTTATTTTATCAAGTAATGCATTACGAGTATATGCAACACATTTTTGGTTTTCTTTTTTATATAATTTAATTCTTTCATCTTCTTTTGCCATTTCTTCGACAATGTCATAAGAATTATCTTTAGATTCATCGTCCATAACGACAATTTCAATATTTTTATATGTTTGATTTTGAATGGAAGATATTGTTTCTTTAATTGTTTTAGAAGAATTATACATACATACTAAAACACTAATTAAATCATTCTTCGCATTTAAAATATCTAATCGATTTTTAGCCATATTCACTCCTATAATTAGGATTATTATACCATTAAGATACATTTGTTTATACAAATTAGACAAAATAACAAAGATTATCCCTGCACTTAGACAAAGTGTATTATAAAGTTGGTTTTTAAGCACAACAAATTTTCTTTCTTATTAGATTATACTTAATGTAATAAGAGGAATTAATATGAAAAAGAATAAAGAAAAGATTGTAGCGTTCGGTGAAATAATGCTTAGATTAACTCCACCTGATTATACTACTATTACTCAAGCAAGGAATTTTATTGCAAACTATGGAGGAGGAGAAGCTAACGTACTCGTTAGTTTATCCCACTTTGGACATAATTGTGAATTTTTAACTAAAGTTCCAGATAACCAACTCGGTGACAGTGCTATTCAGCATCTTCAAAGTCATAATGTTGAAACAGAACATATTGCAAAAGGTTCTTCCAATTTAGGTATGTACTTTGTTGAAACTGGATTTGGAGGTAGACCAAGTAAAGTTTTATATAATAGAAAACATTCTGCAATTACTAGAATTGGTATTAATGAAATTAAATATGATAAAGTCTTTAAAGATGCAACTTGGTTCCACCTATCAGGTATTACTCTAGCTTTAGGCTCTAAAGTAAGAGATGTAGCGTTTAAATGTTTAGAATACTGTAAAAAATACAATGTTAAAGTCTCTTTTGACTTCAACTATCGTTCAAAGTTATGGACAATAGAAGAAGCTAAACCATATTTTAAAAAAGTAATTCCATATGTAGATGTATTATTTGCAAATTATTTTGATATCCATACAATCTTAGATTTATCATTAGATCAATTAAGTGATAATCAAAATGATAATAAAATTGAGATTTCAAAAAAATTAATATCACAAACTAAGATAAAATATATCTTCGGTACAGAAAGAATTGTTCATACCGCAACAGATAATGAATTATCTTCATACTGTATTACTAAAGAAGGTGAATACAAAACTGAAGGGCCAATTAGATTTAATATCTATGACCGTATAGGTGCTGGTGATGCCTTTGCCTCAGGTGTAATCCACGGATTAATTACAAATTATGAAGATCCTCAATACGCATTAAAATTCGGACTTGCTACATCCATTCTTAAACATACTCTCTATGGTGATGTATCAACATTATCTACCAAAGAAGTTGAAGAATTCATTCTCTCTAAAGGCGATGCATCAGTTCAAAGATAACTAGATAAAAAGAAGTAACAAAAAATAACGATTTTGTAAAATCTAATCGTTAAAGTTACATTCCAACTAATTAATACAAAAATCTTCATCTTTTAATCTCATAATAAAAATAAAAGCCTTAGATTACTCTGAGACTTGAATTTATAAGATGGCATAAGACCACAAATTACAATTTTTTGCAATCTTTGGTCTTATATTACATATAGAATTATTTCTTTTGTATACTTTCTAATTTCTATAATTTTACAACACACTTCATTATTTCAAATAATCAATCATAAATAATGGTAAATACAAAATATCATCAACTATTTTTATATCCCCATCATATAATACAATTCCATTATTAACTGTGTTTTTAAATGTATCTTTAAACCTTTTAAGTGATTTTAATGTGATATTGTCACCAGATTTAACCTCTAAAGGAGTTATTTTTCTATTTTGAATTGTTAAAAAATCAATTTCAATTATAGTTCTATGAGTATTTTCATCTCTTTTTTCATAATAAAATAATTTTTTTCCATTATTCTTCAATGCTTGAGAGATATAGTTTTCAGCAATCATCCCTTCATTTAAATGTAATTTATCTAAAATCAATGACTTATAGAAAAATTCATCTTGATTAGTATCCATAAAAGATAATGTATATAATAAACCTGTATCTATTAAGTATGCCTTAAAAGCAAATCCATTCATTGTTAATGTCGGCAAGACAGATGGATCAGTTGAATTATAGCAAGGATTAACAATATATGCTTTTACTAGCCAATTAAAAGCACCTTTATATTCTCTTTCTCTAGCTTGGCTATTTATATGTGTATATTTAAATCTTTTATCATGATTTGATAATTCACTTGGAATCATATCAAATATTGAGGCGACATAAATTGGATTTTCATTTTTTTGTTTAGCAAAATCATCTCTATATAATTCTATTATTTCTCTTTTGATTTCTTCTGCTTCTATTAGACTCTTAGTTTTTATGTAAGTCGATAAAGGTGCAGGCATGCCTCCGACAAATAAGTATTCTCTAAATTTTAAATAAATTTTTCGATACGCTGCACCAAGTGGTTTTTTCTTTAAAAAACAAGTATTCATTAATCCTAAGGATAAATCATCACCACATGCTTTTAAATATTCAAAAAAAGAAATAGGATTTACATCTATTTTTGTTTCTTCACTAGGAAGTAAGTAATCTTCATCATCATTTGATTTTACAATTGAAGCAAGTGAACCAGTCTCAATTATGTCATATCTTCCATCAAGTAACAAAGTTTTTATTGCCTGTCTTGCTGGCTTAAAAAGTTGAATCTCGTCAAGAATAATCAAAGACTCCCCTTCAAATAATTTTTTTGAAAAAACTGTTTCTAGTACAGAATAAAAATAATCTAAATCATTTAATTCATTTACAAAAAGATTTTTTAAATCATCATTCGCTCTATCAAAGGATATTTTGATAAATGATTTATATTCTTTATGAGCTAATTCAAGAGCTAATACAGACTTGCCAACACGTCTAGCTCCTCTTATAAACAAAGCATTATGATGTCGTGCTTTTCTATTTTTCCAATCAAGCAACTTAGAATAGCAATCTCTTTCAATATAGCATCCTTTTTCAATAGCTAGTTCATATTCATCCTTAATAATATTAGACATAATATCACCACCGCAACAATATTATATTACTTTTTACCACGAAAATGCAATTGATACATTAAGCTTTACCACGAAAATGCAATGTTTAATTTGCGTTTTACCACGAAAATGCAATGTTTAATATAATGATATCCGAGTATATTTAGTTCTTTGACCATGATTATCGGATGCTTTATCTCCATATCTCTTGTACAGTGCACAAAAATATTTAAAATTTGCTAAATAATAGTTGTACTTGGCTTGAATCTCATTTAGAGGTATTCCATCAATCAACATACATTTTTGCTAATTTTAGTTTATCTTCAAGTGTTAACTTCATAATAAAAGCCCCATCTATTGTAATATTTTTTAGTCCAATAAATGGAGGGAAATTTCATGCTAAATGTGTATGGTAAGTATTGTTAATACAATGCACCCTCTAAGCCTATATTTTTAGGTATATAAACTAAGTGACACGTGACTAGTGTGACAGATGTGACACTTAGAAATGGTATACATTTTTATACAGAAAAATGTTTTAAAACAGGTTTGATACGATGCCTCGAAATTAATTTAGCTTGATGCTTTATGGGGTGCTTTTGTTATCAAATAATAGTTATTTGCACCCTATCAAAAATTTTTCCAACAATATTTTTTCATAAATTCAAATATTGACTATCCATAGCAGCATCTCCTTTGTGGTGCTTTTTTGCGTTAATTATGTCAAATTCCACCCTAAAAGCCAATATAACTGACCTATATTTTTTTCTTGGCCTTAATTGAAAATTTATTACCATATTCTGAAAATATATTAAAAAAATTAAGGTAGAGTTGAAATCCCTCTGGCGGAAATTGGCGGATTAACAAAAAAAGATAATCAATTTAATTATAGTAATGTCATCTATAATATTTGATTATCTTTTTCTTTTTATATTATACGTGTTAAATTTTGACGTATACGGTAATTATAATAATGACAATAATATAAGTAAAATATCAGAATTAAAAAAAACTAGT
This sequence comes from Caryophanales bacterium UBA3210, assembly GCA_002363635.1. Lineage (GTDB taxonomy): Bacteria > Bacillota_I > Bacilli_A > RFN20 > CAG-449 > UBA3210. The sequence goes on from DEWM01000061.1 coordinate 8,409, forward strand.
TCAAATTTTGAACTAGTGTTATTGCTAAATGGTGCGGCCGATGAGAATCGAACTCACACAGGTTACCCTATACGCCCCTCAAACGTACGCGTCTACCAGTTCCGCCACGGCCGCAATTGCTTAATCATTATAAATAATATTTATATTAATTTTCAACATTATTTTTTAGTTTTTGATTACATTCTTTGCAAACGCCATATAAAACATGGTTTTCATCGTCTAAAGTGAAGCCAGTTTTCTCTTCAATTAGTTCATTTACCCCTTCAAAAGGACAATAATCTAAACGAATTTGTTTACGACATTTAACGCATTCTAAAATGTGTCCATGTTCTTCATCATCTTTCCATGAATAAGTAGCTTCTCTAGTAATAGGTGAAACTTCTTTTTTAATTAAGCCTTCTTGTTCAAAAGCAATTAATGTTCTATATATTGTTGATAAAGTTAAACCAGTAAAATCACGATTAAAAATATCCTGAGCATTAAGTGGCTCACGAGCATTCATTAATATCTGTTTTACCTGTTCTCTTGATTTAGTTTTTTTCATAATCACTACTTTATTGCGAATCATTCGCAAAAAGATTGACTTTAGCTTAATCAATCTCTATAGTATATTTTGTTGCGAACCATTCGCATTTGCAAGGAGAATTTGATGAAAAAAGGATTTTTAAGTTTAATCGCATTATTAAGTATAGTTTCCTGTGGCAATAACGCTAACAATGACAAGTTATCAATAGCTTGTTCTTTTGCTCCTGTCTATGACCTTGCATATAGAATTGCAGGAGATAAAGCTACTATTACAAATATCTGCGGTAACAATGAACCTCACGAATTTTCTCCTTCAACAGCTAAAGAAGTCGCTATAGCAGAAAGATGCGACGTATTATTTGGATATGGACATAGCATTGATTCATGGGCAAAGAAATTAAATACAGACAAATATTTTGAAATAACTACATCTAATGAATTTGAAAATGATGATCCACATGCTTGGTTATCACTTAAAGAATCATTAAAGATGTTAAAAGTAGTTTATGAAAAGATTGTAGAACTTGATTCTTCTAATAAAGATTATTATTTAGAAAACTACACTAAAGCGGTAAATGAATTTAATGCATTAGATACTAAATATACTGAAGCATTATCTTCTATTACTACATCTAAATATATTGTTACTTCTCATGAAGCTTTCTATTATTTAGCAAGAGATTACTCTTTCAAACAAGTAGGTATTGCAGATATTGCAGATCACGAACCTACTTCATCAAGAATCCAACAAGTAATCAATATTATCAAAGAGAACTCTATTAAAACTATTTATGTAGAAGAATTAGACAGCGTAGGTAACGTTCAAACTATTGTTGATGAATTAAAGAAAGATAATTATGAAGTATCATTAAAAGTATTAAAATCTTATGAAGCAGTTTCTGAAGAAGAATATGCTAATGGAGAAACATACTTAAAAGTTATGGAAGATAATCTAACTGAATTAAAAAATAACTAAAGCGCATAGGTAAAAAAATGAAAATAGAATTTAAAAATGTAAATTTCAATTATGATAACGATGTAGTCTTCTCTAATCTTAATTTAGAAATTAAGGAAGGCGAATTTGTTGGATTAGTTGGAAATAACGGAACTGGAAAATCAACTATCATTAAATTAATCGCAGGAATTGTTAAAGCAAAGTCTGGTGAAATATTTAATGATTTTCATAGTGTCGGTTATTTATCACAGGTCAATATCAATAAGAGAAATTCATTTTCCGCGAATGTTAGAGAAATAGTATCTTTAGGTTTAAAGAAGAAACCATTTAGTTTTATGACTAAGAAAGATTATCAAAAAGTTGATGATATTCTTCATAAAATGGGTATTTATGAATTAAGAAATAAAAGATTAGATGAATTATCAGGTGGTCAACAAGAAAAAGTAAGATTTGCAGAAGTTATCTTATCTAATCCAGATCTAATCTTACTTGATGAACCTACAACTGGTATTGATGAAGTTTCTAAGCAAGAAATTAAGAATATCTTAAAATCATTACTTAAAGAAAAGAAAACAATTGTCATGGTTTCTCACATGCAAGAAGATTTCCCTGAAGGATGTAGATTCATCGATTTAGACAAGGAGGAAAAATAATATGGCATTAGTTTATATATTAAATCCTCTAGACGCTTTCTCTTACAGTTTCTTTGTAAGAGGATTTGTTGTCTTAATCCTTTTATCATTAATCTTACCAGTAATTGGTATTCGTCTAGCAGGTAAAGGATTCTCAATGATATCTGACACCTTATCTCACACCTCTTTAGCAGGTATAGCATTAGGTTTAGTAATTGGTATCTTACCAGTTTGGACATCTATTATCTTTTCTTTAATATCTGCTTTCTTAATTGAAATCATTAGAAGAAAATTACCTAAGCATCAAGATTTAGCATTAACCATTATTCTTGCTTTCTCTTTAGGCTTAGTAGGTATCTTATCTCAATTTGCCCCATCAAGTAATTTCGAATCATATTTATTTGGTTCACCATTTTCATTAAAAACAACTGATTTAATTATTTTAAGCGTAGTTGTCGTAGTAGGATTGATATACGAAGTCTTATTCTATAGAAGCAACATGGCATTAAGTTATGATGAAAATGAATGTAAGGCTAATAAAATGCCAGTTATCTTCTTATCATTCTTAGACACTGCAATTACATCTATTATTATTGCAGTTGCTTCGAATATGATTGGATCATTACTTGTTGCATCATTTATTTCAATTCCTGTCGCGGCAGGATTAAAGATTTCTCACTCATCTAAAGGAAGTCACTTAGCATCAGTTATAATCTCATTAATTTCATCAATTATTGGATTATTCATTGCCTATACATTCTCTTTACATGTAGGTGGAATCATTGTAATGACAAATATTTTAGGATTAATTATTTGTTTTATTTCATCAAGCATTAATGCAAAAAAATGTAATTAAAATTAAAACTGTAAGTTTCAAAAGATACTTACAGTTTTATTATTTTTAACTTGCAGCAGGTATTATTGGCTCTGGTGTTTTATATACTTTATCCCAATTATCTAAATACTTTTTATTAAAAAACGCTTCCTCACCTGGATGATTAACTAAATATAAATCTAGATAATAAGAATATAATTGCATTGAAATAGATAATAACGATTCTTGAGAAATTAGATTATTTCTATATAACTCAAAGGCGTTATAATATTTGCCTTCTTTTTTCCCTATGAAAAGCATTTGAGATGTACTATCAAATAATTCTTTCATCAAATTTTCTCCAAAATAAAACCTATTTGTTGTAAAAATTGAATAGAAATTAATTCTATCATCCCACCTTGAAGTACATACATATAAATTATTTAATTCCATATTACTCTTCTCACCATAAATAATAGGAGTTAATGCTCTTCCATTTCCTTTTGGAAAAAATGCAATATCATATGAATCTATATTACCTAAATATATACTTTTATCAAAATCTAATTTGATGTTTTTACTACTGTATGATGTTTGAATATTAATATTTTCATCAAATATATTTTTAGGATCACCAAATGAATATTTTTTCTTTTCTAAAGTAACTTCTACATCATTTAATCTATATGCTCTGCAATCATAAACACGTAAATTTTTATATAAATTTAAATATTCTTCTTTCCATGAAGCATATTCTTCATCTGTCATATTTGATGTTTGAACTAGTAAGTCTTCATAATAAATTTGATCTAACATTTCATTACTTATTCTTTTATTAACATATAATTCTTTCAATGTGAATCTTTCATTTGTATTTTTAGGTATTAAATAATGGTCTTCACTAATAAAATCACCATAAAATAGATAATCGCCTAAAAAATAAGGAGTAAATGTATTCCCAAGAAAAAAACTATGATGTGAATTATTAAGTGTTAAAACCTTAAAATTTCCAATTTCTCTTTGATATTCAAAATTCAATTGATCAGTAAAAGATACAGCATCTTTATTAATTGAATAACCTAAATTATGTAGATTATCTAAGTTA
>DEWM01000048.1 GCA_002363635.1 Caryophanales bacterium UBA3210
TTAAATCCATATTTGCTTCCCATAATGCGTCGATTGTTCCGACATCCCTCCAGTATCCCTTGAAGTTAAAGACAGCAACTTTCTTTTTCTTCTTAAGTAAGTAAGGAATAATATCATTACCAAAGTCATGTGAAGATTCTTCATTTTTAGCATCTTTGATTAAGGCATCTCTTAACATATTATATTTAAAGATATAAATACCCATTGACGCTAAAGTTGATTTTGGTTTCTTTGGTTTTTCTACGAAAGCTGTAACTAGACCATCATCATCAGTTTCTAGAATTCCAAATCTAGATGCTTCTTCGATAGGTACAGAGATAACTGAAATAATTGCATCAGCATCCTTCTCTAACATCTTTTTTAGCATCTTTTGATAGTTCATCTTATAAATATGATCAGATGAAACAATTAATACATATTCTGGATTAATCTTATCAATATAATCGAGGTTTTCATAAATTGCATCAGCAGTTCCTGAATACCAAGCTGAATTTGTATCTTGTTTTTGTCTAGGTGATAAATTATCAAGAGACGAATTATTTCCATCAAATCCCCAAATCTTACCATTTTGACAATATGAAGTAATATCAACTGATTCATATTGAGTGATTAAACCTACGTGATGAATATTAGAGTTAGCAATACTTGACATAACAAAGTCGATAATTCTATACTTGCCTCCAAAATAAATCGCAGGTTTAGCATTACGTCTAGTTAATTCGCCAAGTCTAGATCCTTTGCCCCCTGCAAGGACCATCGCGACCATTTCCTTTTTGTCCATTATTCGTTCTCCTTTCTACTTAAACGTTTACGTTGCTAAATTTATTATATAACACTTCAAAATAATTATAAAGAGATGTAACCGCTTCTATTTTCAAAGCAACCCCATTTGATATAACATTTTTGAAAAGATCTTCAGTCATATCTAGTCTCCATCCACTAAATAAAATATAAATCTCATTCTCGTAACATGAAATAATATAATCGTTTTTTGCGTAAAGAGTTATCTCATTGAGAAACTTAAGAAAATCACTATTAAAAAATTCACTAGTTTTTTTACCATAAGAAGAAAAAACTCTAAAATCTTTCTTAAATTTTGAAGAAGGATAAGAATACATAAAAAGATTCTCTCCGTTAAAAGTATCTTCTTTTGGTCTACCTGAAGTTCTTATCTGTAAGAAATGATTAAATTTCTTATCAAAATCCATCTTCATTAATAAAGAATAACGTCCACCTTCTTCTTTAGAATGTAATTGATAGAAGCTAACATTAAATTCATTAGATAAAGTAAATAAATATTCATTCTCTACTTTAAGTAAATTCATACTATTATAAACATTTTCAAAACGAATTTCTTCATAATAATTTCTTAGTTTAATAAATTTAAAACCTGATAATTCAATTTCATTTTGGATAAGAGAATTATATCTATCTTTATATTGTCTCTTAACTATTAATAAAGTAATACCTTGAGCAAGTAAGCATACTAAGGCTGATAATGAAATGAATAAAATATTCGCGCTCCACTGAGACGAAGGAAGATATAATACACTTAATTTACTTAAGAAAAAATCTTTATAAGGAACTTCTAAATAATAAGCTGATAAATAAAAAAAATTAATTATGAAAGCAAGCAAGAAAAAAGCAAAAGACCAAGCGAAAAAGGACCTTAAATGTTGGTGCTTAATACTTTTAACTTCACTGTCAATGATGGACAAGGTTTCTTTCATAATTACCTCTATAATCATTATATAAAAAATAGGTGGAATAAAACCACCTATTTTAAATTAAAATTCATCAATTAATCTTTTTGATTTTCTTCTAATCTTAAAGACTAAGAAGAAGATAATGAATAAAACTACATATGGAACAAAGTACATCCATGGTGCGACTAAAATATTAGTAACAGCTTCATTATTGATTAAATTTGCAATCCAACTCATTATTGTTGCATGGAAGAACATAAATACATTACTCCATGCTTTACTTCCTAAAGTGAATCCCATTAAGAATTCATTTTCTCCTTCAAAGAAAACTTTAGTTTGTTCTGTAACAAGTAAAAATGCAATTAATCCACTAATTGTAGGTAATGCCCAAATAGACGCTAAGAAACTTCTAAATCTAGCAATTAATAAAACTATAACTAAAGGGACAATTATTGCAGTAAGTAAGCCTAAAAAACCCATAACATTTTGAGGAATGTTTTCTAAGCCAATGTCTTTAAAAAAATAAAATTTGTCCATATTCCCTCCTAATGTAAACTTTACCCCTATTATATCTAATAGAGACAAAGTAGTAAATTATTTTTTAATTTCAAATGTATCAACAAATGATCTATTAGCTTGACGAGAAACAAGTAATGTCTTATCTGCAATCTTTGAAATATCTGAAACCTTTTCTGATGGAGCAGATAAAATGACCTGTAAACCGAACTCTTTTAAGATTTTGATTGATTCAATAATACGGACAGAGTCCATCTTTGAGAAAGCTTCATCAAAGATAACAAGTCTAATTGAGTTATTCATTGAATCATTCTTAATTCTATATAATTGTGAGAATGACGCTAAAATTGAAACATAGAATGGAGTTTGTGTTTCACCACCAGATTGTTTCTTCATGTTCTTAGCAAGTGAATATACTCTACCATCACCTTTTGAAACCATCATATCGAACATTAAATATGTACGATAATCGGTGAATTTTTCAACGTTTTGTTGAATTACCGCATCTTTATCACGGTTAACACCTGATACATCACCAATTAAAGCAAATAATGAAGTCATAACTTCTTTATATTTATCAAAATATAATGATTCATCCTCTCCATATGTTAATAATAATTCATCAGTAATCATGTCATAATATTCACGATACTGAGGTGCAGGAGTAACTGTAAATTGATATGAATCACTACCGAATTTAGCGTTCTTTAAGGCTTCATTTAATTCATCAATTTGAGATCTAAC
>DEWM01000009.1 GCA_002363635.1 Caryophanales bacterium UBA3210
CTAAATATAAGAAATATTGGGAAAACGGTGATAAGATTGTTCACTTAGTCGGTGCGGATATCACTAGATTCCATACTATTTACTGGCCAATTTTCTTAATGGCACTTGGTATGAGACTTCCTGATAGAGTATTTGTTCATGGTTTATTAATGATGAAAGACGGAAAGATGTCTAAATCAAAGGGCAATGTTGTTGCTCCTGGACCATTAATTGAAAAATATGGTCTTGATGCAGTTAGATATTATATGGTTTCTGAAGTTAACTTTGGTAATGATGGCCAATTTACTCCAGAACAATTCGTTGAAAGAATCAATATGGATCTTGCAAACTCATTTGGTAACTTATTATCAAGAACAGTTTCTATGATTATTAAATATTTCGATGGAGTTATTCCTTCTTATAAAGGTGAATTAACTTCATTTGATCACGAACTTGAAGCACAAGGTAGACATTCTATTGAAATGTATCAAGCTGATATGGAAGATTTAAAGGTAACTGAAGCTTATAAAGAAGTCTTCGATTATATCGGTAGAGCAAATAAATACATTGAAGAAACAAAACCTTGGGAACTTGCAAAAGATGAATCTAAAAAAGATGAACTTGGTTCAGTTATGAATCATTTAGCAAATGCTTTAAGACAATCTGCTATTATGCTTTCACCTGTTTTATTATCTTCAACTAAAGAATTATTCAAACAATTAGGCTTAAAAGAAGAATTAACAAAATGGGATTCAATTAATGCTTTTGATGCATTAGGTGGACAGACAGTTACTAAAGGTGATAACCTCTTCCCAAGATTAAAAGCAGAAGATGAAGTTACATACATCAAGAATTTAATGGGTGGAAATAACTAATGAAAAAGTTCCAGGAAATTGAATTTGAAGGCGAATGCTTAGATCTTTCTTTTGACGGAAAAGGTCTTGTAAAGTATGATGGCCAAATTGGATGGATTCCAAATCTCTTACCAGGCGAGAAAGCTCGCATTGTCATTACTTATAGAACTTCAAATCAATTCCATGGTTATGTAAAAGAATTGATTACTAAAAGTAAAGACAGAGTAAAACCAATTTGCCCTGTCTTTTCTTCTTGTGGAGGATGTTCTTTACAACATATTTCATATGAAGCACAAAAGAGATATAAGCATGATAAAGTATATGATTGCTTAACTCGTATTGGCGGAATTAAAGATGTCGAAGTAAATGACACAGTAGGTATGGATGAACCTTACTTCTATAGAAATAAGATTCAAATGCCTTTAGGACTTGATAAAAAGAAGCATGTTATTTCAGGGTTTTATCGAGAAAAGTCCCACGAAATTATTCCTCTTGAACAGTGTTATATTGAAAATGATGATGCTGATAGAATCTTAAAAACAATTAGATCATTAATCGAAGAATTCCATTATTTACCTTATGATGAAGATAAAAGAAAAGGAATCTTTAGACATGTATTAATTAGAACTGCTTATCATTATGATGGCATTATGGTTGTCCTTGTTACTAATGTTGATGAATTTAAAGGTAAGAATAATTTCGTTAAAGAATTAGTTAAAAGAGAACCAAAGATTACTACAGTAGTTCAAAATGTTAATACTAGAGATACTAATGTTATCTTAGGCGATAAAGAAAGAGTCCTATATGGCAAAGGATTTATTGTTGATACCATTTTGGGTGTTAGCTTTAAAATCTCTGCAAAGTCTTTCTATCAAGTTAATCCTATCCAAGTTGAAAAACTCTATTCTCTTGCTATTGATTGTGCAGGATTATCTGGTAAGGAAAGAGTTCTTGATGCTTATTGCGGAGTAGGTACAATTGGCTTAGTCGCTTCTAAGAAAGCTAAAGAAGTTATTGGGGTAGAAATAGTCCCTGAAGCTGTTAAAGACGCTGTAAATAACGCTAAAGCTAATAAAATCGAAAACGCTAAGTTCTTTGAAGGTGATGCAGGTGAGTTTATTATGACTCAGTTTAATAACGGCATTAATTTTGATGTAGTTATTATGGATCCTCCAAGAAAAGGCTCTGATGAAAAATTCTTACAAACATTAATTAACGCTAATGTTAAGATAGTAGTTTATGTATCTTGCGATCCTGCTACTTTAGCAAGAGACTTAAAATATCTCTCACCTTATTATAAAATCGAATCTGTTACTCCAGTGGATATGTTCCCTAATACATTCCATGTTGAAACAGTATGTTCGCTTGTAAAAAAATAGAAAACAGATCAAAAAAATTATGATTGCTTAGTATTATTATCTAGGCAATCTTTTTTATATTTGCGTTGCAACGTAAAAAAAATACGTTGAACTTCAGTTTTAAAAAAACGACAAAAAGGTAGAATTCTACCAAAAAAAACGAAAATATATACATTCGCATATACGTTCATATATGATATAATTACATTTCAATTTAATTGAACAATTTGTAACATGTATAAGTAGAATAGAAGAATGTTATTCTAATAATGTCGAAAAACCTACATTTAAAATCAATGATTATAGTATTACCTTTATTTGTAGTTTTTATGTAATTATGTTTAAATCTACTTTAATGGGGGTATCTATGAAAAAGAGAAGATTAATAGTAATTATTGTATCTAGTTTAATATTTACTATTGTATTAGCTATTTCGATTCCTTTTATTGTATTAGGCGTTAAGCAAAGTAATATGTATAAGGATTATAATTATTTGTTTGAAGAAAATAAAATAGTAGAACATAAAATAGAAGACGTTCCTTTAATTAAACAAGATATTTCCTGTGGATATGCAATTATAGAGATGATGTCTCGTTATTACGGAAATGAGATAACAGAAAACGAATTATATGAAAAAAATAATCATTCTGTATCTACACAAACCACTAAGGGGTTTGTAGATGAGATTAATAATTCAATTCCTAATCTAAACTATGTATCTTATGAATATCTCGCAAGTGATGAATTATTATTAAAAATAAATGAATCGATTTGTAAGGATTTGTTAGTGGCAGTAGAGTTTGCTGCGAAATTTGAAGATGAATGGACACTCCACTGGGTAATTGTTACTGGAATGGATAATGAAAAAATCTATATCAATAATCCATATGGATATAAAGAAGAAATTACTTATGCAGAATTTATAAGTAGAACTACATTCAATGCATTTGAAAATATGCCATTTTTCTTCAATTTTGGATTTGCTTTTGGATTATTCAGTAAAAATACGATAATTGTTTCTAATTTAGATTAATTCTTAGATTTGTAGTGTAAAAAAAGGGGGGAGACAAGATGTTATTAGAAGAGTTTGATAAAAATAGAAATGCAATCATTAATCCAAAAATGTGCGTTGATAAAATAGATAATTTCCCTGAAGTTACAATTTCATGTTTTTCAGATAAACTTTTTAATAGTGTTTTATCGGCGTTTGATGCTAAAGAGATTGGATATATGCATTCTTCTACAGGATATAATCCAGTTTATGAAGTTGAATATAAGGGAAGTAGGTTTGCTTTATTTCATTCATTAGTTGGTGCACCTTTATGTACCGCTCAATATGAAGATTTAATGGCTATGGGAAGCAAAAGAATAATATTGCTTGGTAATTGTGGGGTATTGGATAAATCGATTGAAGACTGTGGAATTATTATTCCAACTAGTGCACTTCGTGATGAGGGGACTAGTTATCATTATCTAGAAGCAAGTGATACTATTGAAGTAAATAAAAAATATAAAGAAGAATTTAAAGAAGTTCTAAAAGAATTTGGATATCCATATGTTGAAGGTAGAACTTGGACAACTGATGCTCCATATAGAGAAACTAAAGATAAAGTTGCATTAAGAAAGAAACAAGGTGCAATCTGTGTTGAGATGGAATGTTCTGCAATGCAGGCTGTATGTGATTTTAGAGGAACTGAGTTTTTCCAATTCTTTTATGCAGGAGATAATCTAGATCATTCGAATTGGGATCCTAGAAGTTTATCAGGTGGAGCTAGACTAGATGATAAAACTAAAATTATGTTTTTAGCATTTGAATTAGGCTTAAAAATTATAAATAAAAATTAATTAAAAAAATTGATTGGGGTAATAAAAATGAATATAGATAATTTAGAAAAATGGCATTTTGAATTAACCGAAAAAGCTTGTAATTATTTACTAGATTTGGTGTTAATCGGCAAGAAAAGAGCTACATCAAGTAGCTTAAAAGGTTTTCAACTTGAAGGAGGAATGCCTAAAATTGGAGATTTGAGTGTAATTACAGATTGGGAGGGAAATCCACGTTGTGTAATTAAAACAACTAATATTCGAATTATACCATATAAAGATATTACATTTGATATTGCTAGACTTGAGGGTGAAGATGATAATCTAGATTCTTGGAGAGCAAATCATGAAAAATTTTTTACCGAAGAAGGAAAAGAGATCGGTTATGAATTTAATGAGGATATGGATGTAGTATTTGAAGAATTTGAGGTTGTTGAAATAATTAAGTAGTAGTTTCATTAACTTTAAAATAATCATAAATCATATTAAAGGTATATTTTTAGTTAACTATAAAAGTTGGACCAAGTTACATGGGAAGAACTAAATTAGTAAACTACAAATATGCCTTTTTTATCTATCTAATAATATTAATGTGAATTTAGTGATAACTTTTTAGAAAAGTTTCTCAAATTGTTTGAAAAATAATGATTATTATATATAATAAAGTGCATTTATTTTATGGGGGATTTATGAAAAAAGTAAAAGGATTAATAGCTATTGCATTGTTATGTTCTATTACTTCATGCGGTAGTAATGAAGTAGAAGCAAAATCATCTAGTTTGCCTACTGATTTAAATGGTAAAGAAACATTTGAAAATTATGCTTATGATAATGTTGAACTATTTGATAGTTTTGATATTCAATCATATGATGAATATAATTTTCAATGCAAAACAAAAAAGAAGATCTTTGATTTAGACAAAATCTATTCTTCAGATATTGAAATTCATGAAGAAAATCCTAGAAATAGTAGTGTTGGTTGTACAAGCGGTCTAAATTATAAATCTATTTCGGGCTGTACAAAAACATTGAATAAATATGTTGTAACCGGCGATATTGAGTTTGATAAATAT
>DEWM01000070.1:0-11915 GCA_002363635.1 Caryophanales bacterium UBA3210
GATATAATCTTCGTTAACAATAGACAAAAGAATAACCCTTTCTATAGTCATAAGATTAAACAAGAAGGAAACTTCTATGCAGTTAATAACAAAGCTGATGAAGAAGTAGTAGATGACGATTTATCACAATTATCATATTTTGAAATCTATGAAAAAAGAAAAAGTGAAATTGATGCATTAAATCAAGAATACGATTCAGGAAAAATCACTTTAAATGAATATAACGCTCGTAGAAAAGAAATCTATAAAAAATACGACAAATATAGCTAAAAAGAATCACTTGTTAATTCAAGTGATTTTCTTTTTTTGTAACATAATTATTTTTACTAAGAATATTAATTTTGTTTTCGAAACCATAATAAAAGTGGAGTTTTCTCCACTTAATAATTAAATTTCTTCTACGTAATTTACGTATGGCAATTCTTTAATTTCTCCAATTAACTTATTATGGTCTAAATTAAATCTATGTTCTTTATCTACAACCATAATTGTATATACTGATAGTCCAGAATTAGCATAAGCTGGGTTATGTTCAACTTGTTGTACATCTAATCCTTTTTCTCTAACATATGAAACGAATTCTTTTAAATTTGCTCTTTCTTCAAATTCAACATGGAATTCAATTGCACCTGCTTTTCTAGTAAAGAATTTTTCAAATCTTGGCATAGAAAAGATTGTAAATACCATAACTACAAAGCCTACAATTGCCGCAGTATAAAATCCTGCACCGATAACTAAGCCTAGACATGCGCATCCCCATAAACCTGCTGCAGTAGTTAAACCTTTAACTTGGTTTCTAGAAGTAACAAGGATTGTACCCGCTCCAAGGAAACCAACTCCAGTAACAACTTGAGCACCAAGTCGAGCAGTGTCACCATTATTGAATGATAAAGTTAAGAATTCATTAGTCATCATAACTAATGCTGAAGCTACACATACTAAAATGTATGTTCTTAAGCCTGCACTATGTCTTTTAATTGATCTTTCAATACCAATGATTGCAGCAAATAAGAATGCAAGACCAATACGTAATAAAATGCCGTATATATTTGTACCAACCATCCAACTTGCGCCTGATGAACTTACAATAGGGTCAACAAATGGATTGTAATTAATTTGTGCCTGTGTTTCTAATAAATTGATCATATGAAACCTCTTTCATTTATATTAGTATATTATAAATAATATATAAATTAAATCAAGTCCCTACTTACGTAAGGACTTGACAAATTTATCTATATCTTGACGATTTTTTAAAATAACAACCTTATCTTTGTAATCTTCAACAGTCTGTTTATAAGTCTTTTTATATTTACGAGTTCTACCTGTAAATAGAATCCATAATTTAAAAGATAAATTAAACCTATCAAATGCGCCTTCTGGAGCGCTTTCTCTTGAAGATGAAGAATAAGTCTTCGCGCGAGCTTTTGCGCTCTTATAACAATCAAAGCGATTAAAATCTAAGAAAATAATCTTATCTGCAAGTTGCATTCTTTCCCAATAATTGACACGGTTATAATTGCCATCAATTATCCATGAATCATTATTTTTTAAAAACTCATCTAATGCATCAATTCTATCTTTAAGAGGTAAAGCTTTCCATTTTTTATCATTACAGATTTTATCCATAAAAAGTACTGGCACACCATAAAAGGAACCTAGTTCTTTTGCTAATGTACTTTTTCCACTTCCTGAATAACCAATAACTGCAATTTTCATTCTGTTCTCCTAAAAATCAAATAAAGATAATTGATCAGATTCTGGTAAGTCTTTTAAGACACCATATTTCTTTAATGTTTCAATATGTTGGTTAGATAATTTAGTTCTTGCTGCTAAATCTTCAATTGATGAGAAAGGTCTTTTTTCTCTAGCTTCTTTAACAGTTTCTGCCGCGGATAAGCCTAAGCCATCCATAACATTAAATGGAGGGATAATCTTATTATTTTCATGATCAACAACCCAATATCTAGCAATTGATTTATTGATATCGATCATACCAATTTCATATCCTCTTTCCCACATTTCTAGGGCAATTTGTAGACACTTAAAGATTTCAGTTTCTTTAGGGGATAATTTGCCTGTTTTTTGCTGTTCAGTTAATTCAATTAATCTCTTTTGAATTGCTTTTTCACCCTTTGACATTGTGACAATTTCAAATTGATCAACACGAGTTGTGAAATAAACAGCATAGTACTCTAAAGGCATATGTACCTTAAACCAAGCAACACGGCACGCCATCATAACATAAGCAACTGCGTGAGCTTTAGGGAATAAGTATTTAATCTTTTTAAATGATGTAATAAAGTATTCAGGAACTTGATGTTCTCTAAGCATATCTTCAATTTCTGGAGTTAAGCCTTTACCCTTACGAACCATTTCCATAACTTTGAATGAAGTAGAGTTTTCTACTCCCATACTAATTAAGTAGTTCATGATATCATCACGACATCCAATAACTTCTTGTAAAGTACAAGTTCCGCTATTAATTAAATCTTCAGCATTACCCTGCCAAACATCAGTACCGTGTGATAAACCAGAAATAATTAACAAGTCAGCAAAGCAATGAGGCTTTGTTTCAATTAACATCTTACGTGATAAGGCTGTACCGAATTCTGGTAAACCTAATGCACCTGTAGTTTCTCCTAAGAAGTTAGCATGTCTTTTTAATGCCTTATCTGTATAGAATAATGAGAAAACTTCATGGTCATCATTTGGAATATCCTGTGGTCTAATGCCAGTCATATCATTTAAGATTTTTAAAACTGTTGGATCAACGTGACCAAGTAAGTCAAGTTTCAAGACGTTATCGTGAATCTTATGGAAATCGAAGTGAGTTGTCTTCCATGCTGCATTAACGTCATCAGCAGGATATTGAATTGGTGTGAAATCATAAACCGACATGTCTGCAGGAATAACAATGATACCTCCAGGGTGTTGACCAGTAGTTCTCTTAACATCCTGACAACCAATAGCAAGTCTAGTAATTTCTGCTTTATTAATTGTCGATGTATCTATACCTAATGATTCATAATAACCTAAAGCGAAACCATATGCTGTCTTTTCTGCAACAGTTTCAATAGTACCCGCACGATAAACATTATCTTCACCTAAGAATACCTTAGTTAAGTTATGAGCTTTAGCTTGATAATCAGATGAGAAGTTTAAGTCAATATCTGGGACTTTTTCTGCGTGGAATCCTAAGAATGTCGCAAATGGAATATTGTGTCCATCCTTAATCATAGGAGTACCGCATTTAGGACAATTCATATCAGGTAAGTCAAAGCCTGATCTATATGTAGCAGTATCTACATCCCAATGTGAATATTTACACTTAGGACATCTATAGTGAGGTTGAAGAGCATTAACTTCAGTAACTTTTGAAGCAAAAGCAACGAAAGAAGAACCAACCGAACCTCTAGAGCCAACAATAAAGCCATCTAAGTTAGCTTGGTTAATAATTTCGTAAGCAATATAGTATTGAACGGAATATCCGTATTTTAAAATACCAGCGAGCTCTGCCTGTAATCTATCCGCAACAATTTTAGGTAAAGGATCTCCATAATGTTCTTTAGCAGTCTTATAGCAAAGTTCTTGCAATTTCTCTTCACAGTTTTCAATGAATGGAGGATATAATCTATCTTTAGTTGGATAAATTTCTTCCATTTGATCTGCAATCATATTTGAGTTAGTAACAACAATTTCTTTTGCAATATCTTCACCCATAAAAGCAAAGCAATCAAGCATTTCATCAGTTGTTCTAAATTCTTGGTCAGGGTTTTCAAAAAATCCCATCTTATCTCTACTATGTGGATTTAATGGGTGACGTCCTCCACCTACTGCTTTAGCAGTAATATAAACATCACGGAAAATCTTATCTTCTTTAGATAAATAATGGCAGTCACCAGTTGCAACAACTGGTTTACCAGCTTTTTGTGCAGCATCATAAATATCTTTAAGCATTCTAAGTAATTGCTCGTTATCACGGATTTGACCCATATTTACTAGATATGAATAGTTTGCAGGAGGCTGAATTTCAATGAAATCATAGAACTTCATTCTCTCTACTAAAACTTTTTCTCCACGAGTTAAAGCAGTTTGGAATACTTCGCCATTAAAACATGCCGAACCAATAATTAAGTTCTTACGATATTTTTCAATTTCTCGACGAGGAATACGAGTTCCTCCAGCGAAATATTTAACACATGATAAAGAGACTAAAACGAATAAATCTTTTAAGCCTTGAGCGTTTTTAGCATAGACAGTAACATGAGAAGGTCTTAATGTTTTTAACATTCTATCATCATGTAACGCTGCTAAATCTTTATGCTTGATGTGGAAATTATCTTTTGTAAGTAAGCTCATCATTGCAAGCCATACGTCATTTAAGACAGTAGCGTCGTAATCCGCACGGTGAGCAGTCATTTCATCATAATTAACTTGGAACTGACGGCAAATTGAACCTAATGCGTGAGATTTTGAATCTGGGAAGAAGTATCTTGATAAAGATAAAGTATCAATTACTGGGTTAGTAATTGCTTCCATACCATTATTTTTCAAAGCTTCGTTAAGGAAGCCAACATCGAATGATGCGTTATGAGATACTAGAATTGCGTCTCCAATAAATCTCTTCATTATTTCTAGAGCAGGCTTAATCTTAGTTTGACCATGTACCATAGCATCAGTGATGTGAGTCTTAGAAACAATAAATTTTGGTAAAGGAATTTCAGGGTCTACCATTAAGTCCATTGAATCTACCACTAATCCATCTTTAAACTTAACAGCACCGAATTCGATAATTCTATCGTAACGTGCACTTAAACCAGTAGTTTCAAAGTCGAAACATACGTATTCTGCATCATGTAATTCTCTTTCCGAAGGATTGTAGATGTATTCAAGTTCATCATCAATCATGTTCATTTCAACGCCGTAAAGAGGCTTAACACCGCTCTTTTTTCCAGCGGTTTGAGCATCAGGGAAAATTTGACAGTTTTCGTGGTCAGTAATAGCAAAAGCTTTCATTCCCCACTTTGCAGCTTGTTTAAAATAATCATCAACAGTACATACCCCATCCATTGTAGACATCTTTGTATGAGCATGTAATTCAACACGTTTAACTTCAGCAGTATCTTCTCTACTTATATCAAATGGTTCTTCATTAATAGAACATTCATCTGCAACAATTTGTAAAGTGCCATCAAATTTTGAAACTTGAGCGTGTCCTTTAATTGTTAAATGATTACCAACTTTCTTGTATTCTTTTAATTTTTCAATCGCAAATTGACGTCTATTTTCAAAGATCATAACTGTAATAGAATCAGTATGGTCATAGACGTATAAAGAGACAATTAAAGTACCTTTATTACGAGAAACTTTTTCTTCTTCAAAGAAGACTTTACCGTCAATAATTACGTTTCCTGAATCCGGTCCAATATCATGAATCTTCATTGGTTCATAATAACCTTTAACACGGTTGTGCTGAGTTTCAGGAGAATAAATCTTACTCATTCTTTCGAAATATTTAGTTTCGATTTTCTTCTTCATATCATCATCGATTGCTTTTTGTCTTTGCGCGATGACATCTACTCCTGTGTACTTAACATCTGCACGGATATCATAATTTAAATCAAGTTCATCAAGTAATTCTTCCCACATATCCATAACTGGTTGGAAAGTATCTAAGTGAACCTTACCATAGAAAACGAATAATAAATTTGTTTTATCAACATGACATTCAGGCATTTTTTCAGCCTCTGCACCAGTAGATGCAACAAATTCTTCAGTTAATAATTTAAGTACCATTTGAGAGGTACAATTTTTATAATCAAAAGAAATAGATACTTTAAAAGGTGAAGCATCTGATTTATCTAACAATTCTTTTGCCGCGGCATAAGATAAAATGCCATTGACATGAAGCGTTACATAAACCAACTGGTTTTCTTTATCATTTTTAGTAACTTCAAAAGAACAATTTGAATATAAATCCAAATTGGTAATTCCAAGTTTATTTAAAAATCGAGAAAATAATTGATCCATAATTCACCTTTTTACGCAAACATTCTAATAATATCCATTACTGTTACAAAAATCATTAAACCAAATAATAAGACTAGGCCAATAACAGACATAATTGTTTTAAATTTTAATGGGACATCTTTCTTAGTAATAGCTTCAATACCCACTACTAATAAATGCCATCCATCAAGTCCTGGGAAAGGTAAAATATTAATTACCGCTAAATTTAAAGAAATCATTCCCCAGATATATGCAAAAGCATAAAAGCCAATTCCTGTAGCTTGTGAAGAGACATTATAAACTGAAATAACGCCACCTAAATTTTTTAATCCACCCTTTTGGAAAATAGTACCAAAAGCTGAAATTGAATTAGTAAATTCTACTCCCGCTCTAGACATTGCTTCACCAAAATTTCTATTTCTAATATAGAAATCAATTCCTATACTATCAAGATCCCAATAATTAACAGGAACTTTTGTTCCATCTTCAGTAGTAGTTGTAGTAGAAGCTGTACCTACATCAAAAGTAATGTCTTTACCTGAAGAAGTTGTAAGATTCCAAGTCCATTTTGCGTCTGCGTTTGTAGGTAATGCGTAGATAGACTCCGTATAATTTGTTTCATCAAAAACTTTTGAATCTAATGAAAAGACATAATATGCGTTATATAAATCTCTACCAGTTTCAATTTCCTTTTCTAAAACTAATGGTTCTTTATCTCCATCAACAATAGTAAATTTTACAAAATTAATTTCATCATCACTTCTTAATCCTGCATCATATACAACTGAATTTTCTGCAACGATATATGATTTTTTATTAGAATCAAGAATAGGTGTAGTAAAGCCAGAAATAATAAATAAAATCCATGCTAAGATAAAGTTAACCACTACGCCTGCAACCATAATGATTGCTCTTTGCCATTTAGGCTTTTTATTTAAGAAACGATCTTCTGGAACATCTTTGAATTCATCAAGTTCATCAGCACCTTCTCCTGCCATCATAACGTATCCACCAATAGGAAGAGCTCTTACTGAGAATTGAGTTTCTTGACCTGGCTTTTTAATTTTAAAAATTAAAGGTCCCATACCTAATGAATATTCTGCACAATATACATTAAATAATTTTGCAGTAAATAGATGTCCTAATTCGTGAAGGCAAATTAAAACGGATAAGCTTACAAGCATCAATAAAATGTTTAAAACTGTTTGCATTATTTTCCTCCCTCATAAATCTTTTGTAATGTTTCTCTAACTTCATTATTTAAAGAAACTAATTCATCCTTTGTTGGATGAGGAATATTCTTAAATGTGTTTAAAGCTATTTCTACGTATCTTGCAATATCTAAATATGAAATTTTCTTATCTAAAAATGCATATACCGCCCATTCGTTTGCCGCATTCAATACACAAGGAGAAGAACCTCCTTCTTCAATTGCTCTAAAAGCAAGCTTAAGACATGGATAGAAATCTAAATCTAATTTTCTAAAATGTAATGCTGATAATGTGGATAAATCAAGTGAAGCAGTATTTACTTCGTGTCTATTATTCTCATACATTGCATAAGAAATAGATGTTTTCATATCATTAGGACCAATTTCACAACTGAAAGAATTATCAACAAATTCTACTAATGAATGAATTAATGATTCGTCATGAAGAAGAATCTTTACTTGAGATAATGGAAAGTGGAATAAATGCATAGCTTCTAAAACTTCAAACCCTTTATTCATCATCGTTGCAGAATCAATAGTAATCTTTTTACCCATTGACCAAGATGGATGTTTTAAAGCTTTTTCTACAGTAACATTCTTTAATTCTTCTTTTGGTAAATCTCTTAATGAACCTCCAGAAGCAGTAATTACTAAATTCTTAACTTCTTCTTTTTTATGTCCTGCTAAGCATTTACCTAAAGCAGTATGTTCTGAATCAATCGCGTATAAATGTGATTTTGATTTAGTTAAGGCTTCATTAATTAGATCACCACCTACTACTAGTGATTCTTTGTTAGATAAAGCTAAATCAATACCTAAAGATATAACTTCTAATGAAGGTAAGAAACCTGCAAAGCCAACTAAAGCGTTAACTACTAAATTAGGCTTAGATGTTCTAATTAATTCGATTAAACCATTTTCTCCATAGAAAAAAGTAAGGTTAGGATATTCTTTAACAAGAACATCATAATCTTCTTTTTCTTCTACACATGCATATTTAATGGAAGAAAACTTATTTAAGATTTCTCTAAATTTATTAATATTATGTCCGCAGGCAACTCCAACAAGATAGAAGTCTTTAGGATTCTCTTCAATAACTTCAAGAGTTTGAGTACCAATAGAACCTGTTGAACCTAAGATAGTAACTGTTTTCATGTATTTCTCCTTTACTAGAAGATGAATACGCCTCCGTTAAAGTATAAGACGTAAGTTAAAATAAATAATGCAACGACAATGGATGTAACTAATAATGAGTCAACTCTATCAAGAACTCCTCCATGTCCTGGAAGAACATTACCAAAATCCTTAATGTCGTAATATCTCTTAATTGCACTGAAGATAAAATCACCAAGAGTAGAAACAAATGGCATTAAAATTGAGAAGAAGACAATTAAATACCAATGTGAAGAATCAAGTACTCCATATAAAAGTGGAATGTTATTAAAGACGATAACTAAACCAAAGATCATCGATAAAATACTTGAAGAAAGAATGCCTCCCCAGAAACCTGCCCATGTTTTATTTGGAGAGATTCTTGGGTTAATTTTATTTTTACCAAATAAGATACCAAATGCATATGCACCAATATCAGTACCAAATGTACCAATGACTACATATGTAAAGAGTAATGCTGAACAATAAATACTGCCTCCGTAATTAAAATATGCTCCGCTTACTTGAACTGACATTGGAGAATATCTTAAGAAGAAGAATGACTGGATACCTAAGATTAATAATAAGGAAGTTCCTGATAAATACCCTACATCTCCAACTGTGAAATCATCATATAAAATTGAGAATAGATAAAGTACTAAGATTAAAATCGCAATACCAATTGTAGAGATCTCAATATTTGTAGTTAAAAAGTTATAACCATATGAGAAGACAGCAGTTTTAACATTTGCATTATGGTATATTGCTAAATATAAACTCTTAAAATATGGCCAGAATGCTAAAGAAATAGTCATAAGATAAGTAAAGATATTTACAAACTTTGGATATTTCTTTTTTCTTAAAACGTGAACGAATTCATACATAGCGGCAACTAGGATAACTAATATTGAAGCAAAGAATGAAAATTCACCTAAAACTAAACAAGGTACGCATAATAAAAGTAAAACAATAGCAGTGATTGTTCTAATTCTAAAAGACTTCTTTGTCTTTTCAGTAATCTTGTTTATTTCAATAGTATGAAACTTGTGTTTTGTGTTGTTAGATTGATTTAGCTCAGGATTATTTTCATTTACCTGAGGACTTTTAATTTCCTTATTATTCATAAATTTATTCCTCTTGATTTTAATTATACTTAAAAAGAACTCAATATTAAATTAGAAAATTTAATATTATATATAAGAGTCCAACATTTAGGAATTTTTTCAAAATAAAAACCACATCATAAAGATGTGGCTGATAGTTTTATAAATTAGATAGTCATGATTTCTTTTTCTTTATCAGCGATAACACCGTCGATAATCTTGTTGAAATCATCAGTAGCTTTTTGGATGCATTCTTCGTAATGTTTTCTTAAATCTTCTGGAGTTTCTTTATCTTTCTTGATATCGTCCATAAAAGATTGTCTTACTTTACGGATTGCAACTTTTCCTTCATCACCGTAGCTCTTTGACTGTTTTGCAAGTTCTCTACGTCTTTCTTCTGTTAATGCAGGAATGTTTAATCTAACTGAAGTGCCATCATTGATTGGAGCTAAACCTAAATTTGAAGCATTGATTGCTGCAACGATTGATTTAACATCTTCTCTTGAATAAGGCTTAATTAATAATTGTCTTGGTTCTGGAACTGAAACTGATGCTAATTGGTTTAATGGTGTTGGTTCGCCATAATAGTCAACTCTAATACCATCAAGTAAAGCAGCAGATGCTCTACCAGTTCTAATCTGTTTAAGTCTTTCTTTTAATTGTTCGACTTTTTCTTCCATTTCTGCTCTTGCAAGCATTTCGATTTCTTCCATTGTGTTAGTCCTTTCTAATAGTTGTACCGAGGTCTTCACCTTCAGCAACTTTCTTGAAATTTGAGGTGTTTGCCATATTGAATACTCGAAGTTCAATGTTTGTATCCATTAATAAGGCTACAGCAGCATTATCCATTACTTTAAGATTTTTTGCAAGCATGCCACTATATGAAATATCTTTAATTAATGTAGCAGTTTTATCAGTTCTTGGGTCTGCAGTGAAGACACCTTCAACGCCATTTTTAGCCATTAAAATTGCTTCACAATTAACATCTTTTGCTCTTAATGCAGCAGCAGTATCTGTTGTGAAGAATGGGTTACCAGTTCCTCCAGCAAAGATAACAACTCTACCTTTTTCTAAATGTCTAATTGCTTTATTTCTGATATATGGTTCACAAACCTGGTTAACAGCAATTGCACTCATAACACGAGAAATAATTCCAACTTGTGATAATGCTGATTGAATTGCTAAAGCATTCATAATTGTACCAAGCATTCCCATGTAGTCTGCTGTTGATTTTTCTACGCCAATTGAATCAGCGAGTTTACCTCTCCAAATGTTTCCACCACCAACTACAATACAGATTTGAACACCTGAGTCATAGACTGATTTAATTGCTTCTGCAACATCTTTTAAATTAGCTGCATCGAAGATTTCATTTTTATTCTTATCTGCTAATGCTTCACCAGATAATTTAATGAGAACTCTTTTGTATTTTGCCATAGTATTTTTCCTCTTTAATTCTTAAAAAAGCACTCTAAAAAGAGTGCTTAGTTTTTATTTCATCTGTGCTGCGACTTCTTCAGCAAAGTTTTCAACTTTCTTTTCAATACCTTCACCAACTTGGTATCTAACAAACTTGACAACAGTTGCCTTGTTTTCTGTTAAAACCTGTGAAATTGGTTTTGGATCGAGTAAATATTCTTGTTTGAGTAATACTGATTCTGCGAAGTGTTTGTTAACTTTGCCTTCGATAATCTTTGCTAATGCTGCTTCTGGCTTGCCAGCGAGCTTTTCATCATTCTTAGCTGCTTCTGTTTGAACTCTCTTTTCAGCTTCAATAGCATCTGCAGGAATGTCTTTTTCTGAAATGTATAATGGGTTGTTTGCTGCAATGTGCATAGCTAAACCTTTAGCGAGTTCTTCTGAACCACCTTCGAGTAAAACTAAAACAGAGATTTTGCCACCCATGTGGATGTATGCACCAAAGTTTTGTGATGCTGTCTTTGTGAAAACTTCTGATCTTCTGTAATCTAATTTTTCACCAATTTTGATTGTAGCTTCTGTGAATAATGGAGCTAAATCTTCTTTTGATTTGCCTGCTAAAACTTCATCAGCAACATTGTTTACTAATTCTTTAAATGCTGGTGAGTTAGCAACGAAGTCTGTTTCTGAGTTGACTTCAAGAATAACTGCTTTATCGCCTTCAGCTTTAACTGATGTTAAACCTTCTGCTGCAATTCTTGTTGACTTCTTTGCAACTTTTGCAATACCTTTTTCTCTTAACCAATCGATAGATGCTTCGATATCTTCGTTGTTAGCAAGTAATGCTGCTTTGCAGTCCATCATACCTGCACCAGTACGTTCTCTTAAAACTTTGATTTTTTCAATTAAGCTTGATGCCATAAGTTATTCTCCTTTTGATTCTTCTGCTTTTGGAGCAGCTGCTTTCTTTGCAGCTGGTTTTCTTGCTGGTTTCTTTGCTTCTGCTGGAGCTTCAGTTG
>DEWM01000070.1:12027-15651 GCA_002363635.1 Caryophanales bacterium UBA3210
TTTTCTTGGTTTTGCTCTCTTGCCGTCTTTCTTCTTTGAAGCTAAGACGTCTTCTCTAATCTTTTGTCTGATTTGTCTTAATTCTTCTGCTTTGTCGTATGAGTTTAAAGCTTCTTCCATAGAAACTTTGTCTTCATCTTTAACATTGAATGCAACTGTAGCTGCCCCACCTTTGCCTTCAACAACTGCGTCTGCTAAGACTGAAACGATTAATTGAACTGACTTTGTTGCAATGTTGTTTGCAGGGATAACATAGTCAACTGCTTCTGGGTTGCCGTTTGTGTCAACAATACCGAAGACCTTGATGCCTAATTTCTTTGCTTCTGCAACTGCGTTCTTTTCTGTATTTGGATCAACTACAACGATAGCATTTGGAACTCTTCTCATTTCCTTGATACCGCTTAAGTTCTTTAATAATTTTTCTTTTTCTTTCTTTAAGCCAACAACTTCTTTCTTAGGTAATGTTTCGAATGTACCATCTGCTTCCATTGTTTCTAAAGAATTTAAGTATTTGATTCTCTTTTGAATTGTTCTGAAGTTTGTTAATGTACCACCTAACCATCTGTTAGTTACATAGAATGAACCTGATCTTGTTGCTTCTTCTGCTACAACTTCTTGAACTGGTTTTGCTGTACCAACGAATAAAACTTTACCGCCATCAGCAACAATCTTCTTTAATGCTTTGTATGAAGTTTGGATTGCTTCTGCTGTCTTTGTTAAATCGATGATGTGGATACCATTCTTTGATGAATAGATGAATTTGCCCATTGCTGGATTCCATCTTCTTGTTTGGTGACCAAAGTGTACACCTGCTTCTAATAATTCTTTTGTTGATACGACTGCATCGTCTTCACCATGAACGACTGCTGCCATTACGTTGTCTACTGTTTCTTCAACAACTACTTCTTTTTCTTCTGCCATTTTTAGGCCTCCTTTTGTTATTTTCCTCCTCTGTTTCTAACTTTCTCCCTAGCCCGGCAAGTAGTTGAGCCTCAGTCCCCTTGGACAATGACTAGACGTGGAGAAACGAATCCACAGAGTGTGTGATAAGAGCTTGTTTTAATATCACAAGCCAATTAATGTTAACACTAATACGAAGTATAAGCAACATAAAAATATTATTTTTATAACAAAAAAGACGTCTAGCCTTACTTTAGTAAGAGTTAGTCGTCCTCATTTTTCTTATTTCTAGGGAAAGCTTTCTTATATTCATCAATCATTTTTGCAGTAGAAACATGAGTATAAATTTGAGTAGTATTCAAAGATTCATGTCCCAGAAGCTCTTGAATTGTTCTTAAATCCGCTCCTTTATCTAGTAACGTTGTTGCAAAAGTATGTCTTAATGTATGTGGGTGAAGTCTAAAAGTAGTACCTGCTTTATCGTCAATATGAGAAACAATATATTCTACACCTCTAGGAGTAAGCTTCTCTCCTTTATCAGAAAGGAATAAAGCGTTCGACGGATGTTTATTTTTCTTTACTAGTTCTTCACGAGAAAACTTAATGTATTTTTGAATTGCATCGTAAGCATCTAAAGAATAAGGAACCATTCTAGTTTTATTTCCTTTACCTGTGATACGAAGAATTCTTTGCTTATTGTTTACATCTTGGATTGTCAAAGAAACAAGTTCACTGACACGTAACCCAGATGCGTATAGTAGCATTAAAATTGCTTGGTCTCTTAATGCTAAATGATCAGTTCTTTTACTATTAGCATCAAAGAGTTGTTTTATTTCTTGAGCGTATAACACTTGAGGTGGTAAAACGCTAACTTTTGGGGATTTTACGAGCAAAAATGGATTATCTTTTACTTTGTCATTTCTTAATAAGAAATCATAAAATTTTCTACAAGCAATAATTCTTCTTTGATTGCTTCTAGCACTGATTCCATCTACTCTTTCATTCATTAAAAAATTACGGATGACATTTATATCGACATCCTTGTAGTAGTAGCCTTCGTTTTGAGAAAAATCTAAAAACTTAACAATATCTCTTTTGTATGAGTCTATTGTGTGATCTGAATAATTACGTTCATGTTTTAGATAATCTAAAAACGCCTGTAAATCAGGAATTAAAGGTCGTACTTCTTCTTCCATTCTCTAAGATCTCCTAATGACCTTTCTGCCATTGCCATACGGTCTTTTAGCATATTTGGCATAATGCCAAAGTTCGCATTCATTGGCCCAAAATCTTTAACTGAGCACATAGTAATGTAATTAATAATACATTCTGCCATAGTTGTATTTGGAAGGTAATCAAACTTGATTCCCCTTAATTTTAAATCTAAGTAAATAGCGCATACTAAACCTGCCATAGTAGATTCAACATAACCTTCTACGCCAGATAATTGACCGACAACATAGATATTTTCATGTCCCTTTAATGAGAAGTCTTTGTTTAAATATTTAGGTGCACAGATATAAGTATTTCTATGCATTAAACCATATCTAACAAAGTTTGCGTTTTCTAAACCTGGAATCATTTGGAAAATTCTTTTTTGTTCTCCATATTTTAAGTTAGTTTGGAAACCAACAATGTTATATAAAGTACCAGTTACATTATCTTGTCTTAACTGAACAACTGCGTAAGGTGAAGTACCATCTGGTTTTCTAAGTCCCTTTGGTTTCATTGGGCCATAACGTAATGTCTTTTCACCGCGACGAGCAATTACTTCAATAGGCATACAAGCTTCAAATACCTGTTCAAAATCATGTAAATGGGCTCTTTCTCCATTAACGAGTTCATTATAGAATCTCATAAATTCTTCTTCAGTAAATGGGCAGTTGATATAAGAATCATCTCCTTGATCATATCTACTCTTCTTATAAGCAATATCCATATTAATTGATGAAGCTTCAACAATAGGTGCCGCGGCATCATAAAATGATAAGAAATCTTCTCCAAGTATTCCTTGTAAAGTATTTGCCATTGCTTCACTTGTTAAAGGTCCAGTTGCAAGAATAGTAATTCCATCTTTAATATCAGTTACTTCTTCGATATGAATAGTAATATTTGGATGAGATTTAATCTTTTCAGTTATGTATTCTCCAAATAATGTTCTATCGACAGATAAAGCATTTCCTGCAGGAACTTCTGAATGACTTGCAGCTTCTAAAATTAAAGAATTGAATTGTCTCATTTCTTCTTTAAGTAGTCCACAGGCATTGTCCAAATTTTTATTTTTTAAAGAATTGGAGCAAACAAGTTCTCCAAATAATCCTGTTTCATGAGCAGGAGATTTCTTAACTGGTCTTTGCTCATATAAATCAACTTTATATCCTTTGCGAGCAAGGTAATATGCACATTCTGAACCTGCTAAACCTGCTCCAATAACATTAATCTTAATCTGTTCCATAATTTCACCTGCTTAAATTATACGAAAATTCTTCGTTCAATAAAAGAAAACTACCACATTTTCGCGGTAGTAGTCTACTAATTTTTAATTGGTTCTGAATAACGGCATTTTGGATAGTTAGAACAGCCGTAGAAATCAGATTTTCCTTTGACACCTTTTCTTAAGAATAAGTTCTTTCCACATTTTGGACAAATCTTGTCTGTTAATACTGGAATTTCTTTCTTAGGAGCATCTGGGTTATCAATAGATCTTGTGTAATGGCATTTTGG